>NZ_JBQKLN010000038.1:0-39445 GCF_052116205.1 Prevotella sp. Sow4_E9_plate
GGAAGGTGTGCAAAAATCGGACAAAATTCACGCTCATACTATCATGATGCATAGTGTTCAAGCTCTTTACTGCAATTGAGATTGCCATTGAGATTGCTTGCGGATTTGAGGTTTAACATCAATATCATTTCTTACACCTACTACAATTACACGAAAACGCTCCTGCGGTACATAATAATGCGCTGCATTCATCAACTGGTAATGCACTACATAGCCCGCATCTTTTAATTGACCAAGCATCTTCTTGAAAGTAGGAAAATGCTTATCGCTCAAGATGCCTTTCACGTTTTCTATCACGAAAAACTTGGGTTGCTTGGCTTGGATAAAATGAATGTAAGTCAAGAACATCCTGCCACGTTCATCATCCAAGCCCAGCTGCTTTCCACCCTCACTCCAAGACTGGCAAGGAGGTCCGCCTATAAAACCATCACATTCTGGAATTTCTTCCATAGTAATTTCACGCATATCCTTTCTGCAAAGATACGTGTGCGGATGGTTTAGAAGATAAGTTTCAAATACTGCGGGGTCATTGTCGTTTGCCCAAATAACCTCAAAACCTGCTTGTTCAAAGCCTAAATCCAAGCCACCACATCCCGAAAAGAATGAAACTACTTTCATATTGCTACCTCCTATAAAAATGTTTTCCTATGCCTTTTTGCTCCTGACACCTCTAGATTCAAGCGTCCTCTTAATCTGTTTTGCCATGTGATAAGCCAGATTCACGGGCACGGCATTGCCTATCATCTTATACCCCATATTCACATCGGTATAGATAAACTTGAAATCATCGGGAAACGTCTGCACTCTCGCCACTTCTCTCACCGTCATACGGCGATAGAGATGCTCCTTACCTGGCACAAACTTCTGCAGATTCTTCTCTACCTTAATCATCTTCGGTGCCTGAGGATGGAGCTGGCACTGGCGACCGCTAGCCTGTACCGTAAATCCTGGTTCATCCCATGCTCTTACTCTGTTTCTCGACATGAAGATGGGTGAGAATGCACCTATAAAGTATTCGTGGTTTGGCACCTTGCATGCATCCCCATTGCTATGATTCTTCTCCCTGGCAGGGATTGCCGAATCCTTCAAGTCCCAGATTGCCTCACGGAGCGTAGGGCGATGACTCTGGGGCGTAGGATAAACAAACTCCTTGATGCCCAGATCTTTTCTGAAACCTACATAGAACACTCGGTCTCTGTCTTCAGGAACATCAAAATCGTTGGCATTCAACATCTGAAGATTCACATCATATCCTGCCTCATCGAAGAGTGCCAGGAAGTTCTTTACAGCCTCAGCATTGCGGGCAGCCAGCATTCCTGACACATTCTCGGCAACGAAGAAGAGCGGCTGCTTATCCTTCAATATGCGAATGTAATCATAGAAGAGCTGACCTCGCGCATCATTGATGCCCTTCAGCGAACCCGCTTCGCTCCAAGACTGGCAAGGAGGACCACCGATGATTCCATCAATTTCATCTGGAAAATCAGATGGACTCAACTTCCGGATATCTCCCTCGATGAGATGAACATCGGGGAAATTGGCACGGAAGGTGGGGCAAATCTTAGCATCAATTTCATTTGCTATCATTATCCTGAAACCAGCTATTTGGAAGCCTAAATCAAGACCTCCAGCTCCTGAAAACAAACTGATCAAATTCATAGCTATCCTTATGCCTTACCCATAATATCGTCTGAGGCACAGAACTCCTTCCCGTCCCTGCCATTAATCAGACTCCTTACATCAACATCCAACACTTTAGCTATCCTATCCAGAACATTGATGGTAGGATTCCCATTGATATATTTATAGCAAGCATCTCTAGTTACGCCTAACAGTTGGCTCAATTCCTTCACAGATATACCTTTGCGCTTTAAAACTTCTTTTATCAGCAATTCCATAATTCGTTATTTTGAGATTGCAAAGATACATTCCGCGCAAATAATTCTGTAAAGAAAAAGGCCAATAAAGGCCAAAAGGAGGCCAAAGTTTGTTAATGTATAGCTATAACTATACAAATACCTGATAATCTTATAGTAATAAGTATACAACGGCATCTTACACGAATTCCAGAAACAAGGTTCCCAATAAGTCACAACATAAGAAAAGTTTACTTGATGTATAGTTACAGCTATACAAATAATAGGATTTTCTCTTGGCCATATCGACAAAAAACCTTATCTTTGCCTAGAAAATAAGATTCGGAATTATGCAAGATACAAACATTCAATACCAATTCTTTCCACGTTCCATAGGATTAATCGAACCTATGGAAGAAGTTATCAATGTATTTAAGAAAGCAGAAGATAAAATTTCGTCTTCTACAAACGACTTGAAGTCTGATGATGTTTTATCTATAGTTCGCCCGGAACTCGAAAAAATCGGTTATTGCGTAGAACAAAACAAGAAGGATGAGGGAAAAATAAAAGTACCTGTTCTTTTCGGATGCAACAACAGCATAGACAAACATTTTTATGCAGATGCCATTAGTGCAGACAGAAAAATTGTTATCGAGGTAGAAGCTGGCAGGGCCACTGAGAGCCACCAATTCTTAAAGGATATTTTCGAAGCTTCTATGATGTTTAGCGTGGAATACTTAGTGATTGCAGTGAGAAAAATTTATCGCAATCACAATGATTTTGAAAGAATCTATCCGTTCTTAGAAACAATGTATATTACAAATAGAATCAAATTACCTTTGAAAGGGATTTTACTTATTGGATACTAAAACAAGGACATTCACTAAGGCTTATTTATCAAAGCCTTGATGAATGTCCTTACTGATAATCTCTGCTATATCCGCATGTATCTCGCGCGACATCAAATGAATGTACACATCGTTACCACATGCATCAATGTAAATGGGAGTATCTATAACTGAGACATTTAACTTTCTGACTATTTTTTCAAACATACTAGTAAATAGCCGATTACGATATTCCTGCACCAACATTCCAGTTTCTTTTTTCTTAAAGCTCATAGGAACATCCGAGATGTCATCACATTGATAATACAATATAGCATTAGGATGACCTATAAAAAATGTTGCAATTAATTGAGATACTTTATTCAAAAGTTTCATAGGTGTTACCTTTTGGACGTTACCTAATCTCTCAAGATAAATACCCCATAATTCAAAACCCTTATCTTTCAAAAAAGAAGCCAATTCTTTTGAAAGAAACAAATCACTATCAGCAGCAAGGCGAAGGTAAAATTTATCTCCAGCACTATTAGAAAAAGAATAGACCGCCTCCTTCATCAGAACTGAAATTCAAAGTCACACTTCTCCACGTTGCGCAACTTCTCCAGTTGCTCAGCTTTATGAGCCTTCAGTTTCTTCACCCATTCTGCCATCTTGGGAGAAGAGCTCTTTATAACTATTGTTTCATTTACATGTACCATAAGCCTATAGTTTTATATATCGGGGCAAAAATACTACATTTATTTGGAAACACCAAATTTTTGGCAGAAAAATTCACTCCGACCTCCAATAATTCGATAAGACGGCGCTAATTTGATAAGTCGTCGCTCTGTGTCTGAAAAATCCGGCATAATCTTATCTATTTAGTTAATATTCAAAATGCAAAGTAAATGAATATTAGCCTAACAGACAAGTTTTCGGAGTATTTTTAGTTTTCTTTGGCCTTTAACAGTACGCTACATGCTTTCGAAAGGCATCATAGAGGGCTTTTCGTTGCTGTACAGGTAGAAAACACGGAAAAGTTGTACTTTTATAGTCGAAATCTTAGAAATAACATTCAACATATCTATATTTTTTGTATCTTTACCGGCAAAATACGGATAGGATTGTCCGCTAACTTAATAAAATGCATTGTATGAAGAAATATTTGGCATTCCTTATATTCGCAGGACTAAGTTCCTATATTGATGCTCAGACAGTCAAAGAAACTGTCCGTGGCAAGTATGGCGAGAACCTAGGTACAGCAGAGACTACGATAAGAGGTGGCAAGAGTGTGACTGTATATAGAGACAAGTATGGACAAATTACTGGAACATCAGAAAGTAAGACCCACTCTTTCGGCAAGACCACTACGGTTTACAAGGATAAGTATGGGCAAAAAACGGGCACCAGCACCAGTACAACAAGTCATGGATTGTTCTCTTCCAGAACGACTTCTACCACTTATCGTGATAAGTATGGCAAGAAAACAGGTTCTAGCATCACCAAACATTCAGGAAATACAGGTACCACCGTCTATAGAGATAAGTATGGGCAGGTTACTCGCAAGGGCACTGCTAAGGGCAGGTTACCAAACAAAAGTGCCAATTATTATGGATGGAGCAGTTCAAAGTCAAGGGGGAAATAACTTCTCCACGTTGCGCAGCTTCTTGAGATTGTAAAGCTTTTGCCTGGAGTTTTAAAGCTTTTGCCCTTACAGGGCGTTGGTTTGTATATCATTAATACCCAGGGCGTTGCCCTGGGCTAGGAGCTTCTGCCCCTTCAGGGCGTGTGGGGCAAGCCGAAAGGGAGCAGCCGCAAAGAAAGGTACCCATCTGTTCTGCATCTCAACGATAAAATGCTTGCCATCGTCGGTTACACAATAGATGTCAAAGATGCAGCCACAGAGATCATTCGTTTCTCCAGGCAGTTTCTTATCCTTTCAGCTGCTGTAACTGACTCTCCGACAATCCTGTTATTTCCATCACCATCTCTGCATCCATACCTTTTGCCAGCATCTTTCTGGCAATTTCAAGACTTCGCTTCTCCATGCCCTTTTTCATTCCTTCAGCCAGGCCCTTCTCCATTACCTCAGCCAGGCCCTCTTCTTTACCTTCTCTCTTGGCGGTATCAATCGAATTCTTGATATCACGATATGCCATCTTGCTGGCTTCATACTCCCGCTGCTCCTGTGGAGTGAATTTTGCAATCTCGGCTTCTTCGAAGAGGCGGTCGAAGGCCTTGTCGCATAACGCCTTAGGGCGCTGAGTAAGCTTATAGAGATTCTTTAGGGCATAGAGCCACTTGTCGTAGAGCGTTTCCAACTCGTCCAGCGATTTGTTGAACTTGGCGATTTCCACGCAGATAAATTCCTGCTTATCGTAGAATATCTTGTGCGTGGCAGTATCACACAACTGCACATGATGGCGGATTTTCTCCTTGTCGAATGCATCCTCGTTCATGCTGAAGTTGAGCAGGGCTACGGTATAGACATGATTGAGCTTGAAATCCCAGTCATTCCCCTTTGGTGCCTGTTCACGGATAGGAAAGGTTGAGTAGAAGAGGGAACGGTCCTTGAAATGCGCCTGGTAGGCATTCTGCATTTCCACGATAAACTTCTCGCCGTTTTCTCCTTCACAATATACGTCAAAGATGGCCCTGCGGTCGGTATATACATCTCCCACGTGCTCCGGGTTCAGATACTTCACGTCCTTAACAACCTGTCTACCATTAAACAAGCTGTTGAGGAAACAGATCAGCAAATCCTTATTGGGAGCTGATCCGAAAATTCGCTTGAAACCGAAATCGGTCAGCAAACTGATATATCTTTCTTCTACCTGCTTCATAATCCGTATGATATTATTGTTTCGTTTATGCGAGCAAATTTACGACTTTATTTTGAAACACGCAAGGAATTCATAGAAAAGTTTTAGAAAAAGTGATCTGATAGCATTGGGGATATCATAATCTTATCTTTTTAGTTGACAATCAAAATGCAGGGTCTGGCAGTAAGACCTGACGAAAGGTGGTTACAGTGGTTACGGTTACAGAAGTTACAGTTTTCAGCGGAGGGGGTACAAGGGTTTTGGAGTACTTTCAGATTGTAAGTAATAATAATAGATAATAATATATATATATTTATATATATTATTATCTTCTTCTAAAGAAGGGAAAGAAAACTGACTCATGAAAAACTGTAACTTCTGTAACCGTAACCACTTTTGGGGGAAAATCGGGGTAGATGGCGCAAAAGGCAAACATAGAGTTGGGATGCACAAAACATAGAGAAACTATTTACAGAATATAGTTTTCTTATCTTAAAAATTATGACTTGTTTTTATTAACAGGATTCTCCGCAAATGTTAAATCCGTTTAACAGAACTCTGCAGGGCGTTTTTTGGCTGTACCGGGAAAAAGCCGTACCTTTGCACTGTCGTTAGAAGAAAGGCTGCACTCGGCATAGTTCAAGCAAGCTTGACTCTGCGCTCGTTTGCACTTCCTTTGCATTGTCATTCGAAGAAAGGCATCAACCTCTCTTTATAATTAACAATTAATCATTAACAAATTAAACACTAAAAATTATGGGACAAGGAACTTGTAAGTATCGTAAAGTAACGCGTACTCCACAGAGTGGAGAGAACGCTGGTAAGAAACTCTGGTATGCTACCGCAGTGAGCGACCGTGAGATGAGTTTTGAGGACTTCGTGACTCATATCTCTGAGCACAACTCGCCATACAGTCGTGGTACTATCCACGGTGTGCTGATGGACACTTTGGACTGTCTGAAGCACCTGATCCTCGACGGCAAGAGCGTGCGTATCTCCGACCTCGGTCTTTTCTCCATCGGCATGACTTCGCGTGGCGAGGTGAGCAAGGACAAGGTGTCTGCTGCAAGCGTGCAGGGCGTTCACCTGATTGTGAGAAATACGAAGTCGTGGAGCAATGCTGAGCTGAAGAAGCTCACCAAGATTGTTGCCTACGACGAGTATAACACCAGCGAGGACACCGGAGGAACCGGCAAGCCAGGCGGCGACTCCAACACCGGTGATACCACCCAGGGCGGTGGCGGAACTCAGGAAGGTGGCGGTGGCGGAACTCAGGAAGGTGGCGGTGGTACCCAGGAAGGAGGCGGCGGCACCCAGGGAGGAGGTAGTGACGTAGGCTTCTAAAGCAGAGCCCCTTCGGGGGCTGTGTTTAAGCAGCAAAAGAATTAATCACTAATCACTAACAATTAATCACTAAAAAAGATGAAGAAGGACACTTGGAAAACTATCATTCAGATTGCGATATCAATCTTGACTGCGATTGCCACCACCTTGGGTGTGACCAGCTGTATGCCTTAAACGGCATCAGAAACAACAAACAGAAAGTGCCGGTAGGAGTAAATCCTATCGGCACTTTTTTTCCTTTTTTACCTTTAACAGGTCACGAGCATCGGGCAACTTCTGACCATTCAATTTTGCCATCCTTACCTCTTGCATCGCTCTTGTCAAAGATTCCTTGACATAAGCCTGCTGCTTTTCGGTCTTTGTCAAAACGGGATCCTTCATTACCGATGTTGAAACTACACCGCGCAACATCTTCCCTCTATTCCTATTTTTCTGCCAGGGATAAATACTTTTTTGCATATATAATAAGGTATAATGGTTATTTTTTTGTATTTTTGCAGAAAAATAAAAGACCTATCAATGAAAAGAAACATAAAGACATTCTACACCTTATTATATTTAGTAGGATTCATCTGTTTTTGGCTGATGCCTCTACAGGCATCCGGCAGCATCAAACTGGACGGGGAACGACTCTCGGCTAAGGACGGCCTGTCGTGCAATACCGTGAACGACATCATCCAGGACAGAGACGGATTCATCTGGCTCGGAACACCGAACGGAGTGAGCAGATATGACGGCTATCAGTTTATCAACTTCACCAATCTCAGCAAGAACTCCGGACAAAAGACCCACCACTCCATCTCACAGCTCATCAACGACGAGAAACATGGACTCATCTGGGGCTACAATCCATCCAACATCCTCTGCTGCTTCGACCTGGAAACAGCTCATTTCTCCGATTATTTCGATAAGGAAAATGCTGCGCTCTTGAGAAACCGATTCAAGAGCCAGAATGGCATGTGGCTCTTTTCAGGAGATTTCGGAGCCAGATACCTGACCTATAGCAACGGGAAGTTTCACGCCACAGACTATACTACAAAGAACGGCAAGCTGATAGGCGACCATCAGCTACAGATGCAGGAAGATTTCAAACACAATATCTGGATAGCATCCGATAAAGGACTCAACCGCATCACCCCAGACGGCAAGAGCCATCTGATGCTCAAGAACCAGCACATCATCACCCTGACCACAGACGGCAATCATATCGCCGTGCTGACCGACAAGGGCGATGCCTTCCTTTATGACAACTCGGGCAAGCCCGTCAGGAAATCCCATCTTCCATCCATGGTGGGATATGTGGGGAAATCGCGCGCCTCCTTCTTCTGTCAGGGAGAATGGTATATCTTTACCCAGGAAGAAACTTTCGCCATGAACCTGAAGACCGGCATCTTCCACAAGCCAGCCATCCAGATACCGAATGCCATGTCGAAAACCTTTCTCAAATCCTATGAGTTTCTTTACGACAAGAAGGGAAACGCCTACCTGTTCAGCAAGAAGGGAAACCTCTTCAGGAAATTCCATCTGCTGGACGACAAGGCTTACATCAACGGTAGAGACAAGAACTTCGTGGCTGCCGAAGACGCCCACGGAAATGTATACATCGTATCTTATGGCAACGGACTCTTCATCTACAACCCGAAGGAAGATGAACTCCAGCACTTCTCTGCAGCAGACAAGGACCCGCTCTTCCATTCCGACTTCCTGCTGAACGTATTCATCGACCGCAGCGGATGCATCTGGATCTGTACCGGAGATGGCGTATATTGCTGCCGTGAACTGAAGGATCTCTACACAGAGCATGTCAAGATTGAACCAAATACCAACCGGGAATGGAGCAACTACGTGCGACACATCAGCAACATAGGCAATGACAAACTCGCCGTCAGCACCCGTGCCAACAGGATTTATATCTATGATGCCAGGACCCAACAGCGAACGTTGGAAAGGCAGACCGATGCCTGCGTCTACGATTATGCCATCGACCCGCAGGGCAGGAAATGGATATCTACCAAGGGCGACGGCATCTACATTGACAATGTGAGATATTCCAAACATGAGAAGGAACATTATGCTCCGGGCGCATCCTTCTACAAGACCATCTTCGACAGGCAGGGAAGAGCCTGGATAGCCACCTGGGGAGAAGGTCTGCTCATCACCCCACAGACTACAGGGCTGCAGCCACGGAAGTTCGAGCAGTTTCTGAATGCTGACGGAAAGGAAGCACAGATCCACGACCTGATCCTGGACCGCAAGGGCAGACTCTGGGTATGCAGCAACAACGGTATCACCATGGTTAATACCGCTGAGAGGAAGATTACAGCCCAGAAGTTCCTCCGCTTCAGCGACGAAAACGGAAAGCTGCCCGTAAGCGAAATCAATTGCGGCATCGAGGCACACGACGGCAAACTGTGGTTTGCAGCAACCGGAGGCGTTCTGAAATGCAGCTACGACGAGAAGACCGGGGACCTGGAGTACGAGCTGTTTGATACCAGCAAGGGACTCACCGACAACAATACCCGCTCGCTGGAGGAAGACAACTACGGCAATATCTGGATTGGTACAGAGGAAGGAATCTCCCGTCTCAACGCCAAGACCAACGATATCCGCTCGTTCCAGATAGGACGCACCATCTTCAGCAACAACTTTACGGAGAACTGCGCCACCAGGCTGAAGGATGGCAGACTGGTATTCGGTGTTGCCGACGGCATGATCTTCATCCAGCCATCCCGCACCATCAGCATGCCGCCAGCCCACATGAAGGCAGTCATCACCGACCTCACCATCAACGGCATCTCGATATACGAAGCAGAAAACGAGCAATTCCTGACTAAGGCGCTGAACTATACACGGGAAATCAGCCTGCCACACGACAAGAATTCGCTCAACATCCACTTCTCCAACTTCGATTATCCGCACATCCAGAATGCGATATACCAGTACTATCTGGAAGGAATAGACAAGACCTGGCGCCCGATGACCAGCATCAACCATGCCGAGTTCAGCGACCTGAACCCTGGCAGCTACACCCTGCATATCCGTACCCGTATAGGCAGCAACCAGTGGAGCGAGGAAACCCTGCTGCACATCACCATCCGCCAGCCTTGGTACAATACGGTATGGGCGTGGTGCATCTATCTGCTCATCATCTGCGGAGCCGGAGTGCTCTACTACCGTTCATGGAGAAGAAACTTCGAACTGAACCAGCAGATTGCTTTGGAGAAACAGATGTCTGACTTCCGAATCAACTTCTTCACCCATATCTCTCATGAGTTCCGCACCCCGCTCGCCATCATCCAGAGTGCCGTGGAGAAGATGATGACCAAGGGAGAAGGCTATGCTTCCAAAAACACCATCTATACCCTCAACAGGGGTACCAGGCGACTGCAGCGACTCATCAACCAGCTGATGGAGTTCCGCAAGATCAATACGGGCAATATGAAGCTGAATGTGGAAAAGGGCGAAATCATCGGTTTCGTGCGAAGCATCTACAATGATCTCTATACCGTAGCCAAGCAGAAGGACGTCAGCATGAGTTTCACTCCGTGGACCAGCAGGCATGAGATGCTCTTCGACCAGGAAAAGGTGGAAACCATCGTCTATAACCTGCTGAGCAACGCCGTGAAATATACCCCGGACAGGGGCATCATCAGCGTAAGACTCTATCTGGAGAACGACATCGTATTCTTCTCGGTAGAAGACAACGGTCCGGGCATCAAGCCGGAAAGAGAGGCTGACCTCTTCAAGCCATTCATGCACGGCTATGCTTCCAAGGGCGGTATGGGCATCGGTCTCTTTACGGCGCATCAGATGGCAGAAATCCACAAGGGTTCGCTCACCTATCAGCGTTCCCGGAATCTCGGAGGCAGCCGCTTCTGCCTTGCCCTGCCAGACGATGCCGGCAAGTATCAGCCGGAGGATATCATCGAGAAGAAGGCGCTGGACGCCCACAGCATCGACAAGGACGAGATAGACATAATCGTGAAGGAGATGACTCCGAAAGCCATCAACAACGTTACCGTGATGGTGATAGAAGACGATCCGGACATGCTGGAGCAGATCAAGTCGGAGCTGTCGGTCTATTTCCATGTAGAAACATTCATGAACGGAAAGACGGGTTACGAGAACATCCGGAAGATTAAGCCAGCCCTGCTCATCTGCGACATCCAGCTGCCGGAGATGAGCGGCTACGAGATTGTAAGCAATATGAAGGCGGATCCGGAGACGCAGAACATCCCGGTCATCATGCTGACCGCCTTTGATGATACCAGCCATATACTGAAGGCATACAAGAACTTCGTAGATGACTATATGGTGAAGCCATGCAACTTCAAGCTCCTCATCGCCCGAGCCCTGCAGTTTGTGGCTATGGACCTGAAGGCGAAGCAGCAGGCTGAAGAGAAGGCGAAGCTTCAGGAAGAGACCCTGCAGGAGAATGCTCCGCAAGAGAACCCAGAGCAGACGTCAGGCGGAGAAGCCATCCTGATCAAGCCTGTGAAGGAGCTCAAGAAGAATGAGCCAACCCTCCTGATGTCAACCCTGGACAAGAAGTTCAAGGACAAGCTGGAGGCAATCGTGGCACAGCATATCGGCGACAACAACTTCAATGTAGACCGCCTTGCCGAGCTGCTCTGCCTGGGCAGAACCACGGTATATAACCGCACGAAGAGCATCATGGGTGTTTCGCCAAACATCTATATCCAGAACGAGCGTCTGCGCATTGCCGCCAAGCTCCTGCTGGAAGGCGAATACACGGTATCAGAAATCAGCGAGAAGGTTGGTTTCTCCGATTCCACCTATTTCTATAAGTGCTTCAAGAACAAGTATGGAATAGCGCCTAGCAAGTATGGCAAGTAAAGATTGCCTGCCAAATAGATTACAAAAAAAACTCGTTGGCTTCTTTACCAACGAGTTTTTTTATTCTAAAAAATCTTTTTAACACTAAAAATTTGGCAATCCCAATTATTTGGTATATTTTTGCATAAAAACAAAACGTATGGCAATAGATAAAGTTAAATATTGGAAAGAACTTGCTGACTATGACATCGAAACCGCTGAGGTTATGTACAACGGTGGAAGATGGCTATATGTTGGCTTTATGTGCCATTTGGTTATAGAAAAAACAATAAAGTCGTATTGGAGTGCAATAAAACCAGACGAGGTTCCATACATCCATAACCTCTTGAAGTTGGCACAAAGCTGCGGGTTAGTATCAAAAATGACGCCAGAACAGCTAAAGTTTCTTGCGGAATTAATGCCAATGAATATTGAGGCAAGATACCCTTCCTACAAAGATGAGTTAGCGAAGAAATTGATTCCAGAATATTGCAGAACATTAATTAATAAAACAAAAGAATTAAAACAATGGATAGAGAACATGCTTTGATGATAGTAAAATGCTACAAGGAAGCAATACTTCCATTGCTTGCTAATGCGAAAGTATATCTGTATGGTTCTTGTAGCAGAAATGAAGCAAGAAAAGATAGTGATATCGATGTAGCAGTAGTTATACCTAAACTTAATGGCGACTGGTTAGATACCACATCTTCATTATGGCTTGCCACCCTTAATATAGATACATCTATAGAACCGGTTTTGATTGAAGAATGCAACCCATCACCCTTATATGAAGATATAATGCGTAATGGAATAGCAGTATAAAATACAGAAATCCCCCCATTCTACATTCTCAAGCGGGATTCGGAATGTAAAAACGAAAAAACAATAGACAAAGGCTCTCTTGCTTCCATGCAAGGGAGCCTTTTTCTTTGTAAAAGCCACAAAATTTTGCCTGCTGCCTTGTCTGTCTCAATCTTTTTTATATTTTTGCAAAGAGCAAGTAAAGATTGCCTGCCAAATAGATTACAAAAAAAAACTCGTTGGCTTCTTTACCAACGAGTTTTTTTATTCTTATAATCATCCTATTACCAGCCAGGATTCTGCTCCCACTTCTGTCCATATTTTTCGTGCTTCAGCATCACGTCGTTAGGGATAGGGAAGAGATACATCTTGTCATCCCACTGGCGCTGTACGGTTTCACGGGTATAGGTGAAGGAACCATCATCGTTCCTGGTAATCTTCATCTCCTGAATGTTCTTGAAGAACTTGTCAGCCTCCTTCCAGCGGCGTACATCCCAGAAGCGATGACCCTCGAAGGCAAGCTCTACCATGCGCTCGTTCTGATACTTGCTCCACCACTCCTCATTGCTCAACGAAGTAGGGAAATCAGGCATTCCGGCACGCTGGCGAATCTTATCCACAGCCTCGTCTGCCGACATAGGGAGCTCGGCACTCGTAGCAGTGGCGCTGCCCAGATACTTGAATACCGCCTCAGCATAGTTGAGATAGAACTCACCCAGACGATAGGTAACCCAGGTATGATAGTCGCCCTGCTTCTTGGTCTTTGAAGTAAGGTCGATATCACCATGCAGCAACTTCTTCAGATAGTAACCCGTAGGAGTAGCACCCACCAATGGCTCGGCATTCACGCCGCCATAATAGGTCTGGAGAGCAGCCTTCTTATAGTTGGCTGCAGTAGGCCACAGATCACCGTTCTTGGCGATGGTCAACTCGAAGCGAGGGTCACGGCCAGCGTAAGGATTCTGCTCATCATAGCCGCTGCCAGCCTCGTTGATACCCTTACCCGTATCCTTCATCTCGTAGGCATCCACCAGGTTCTGGGATGGGCAGTTTCTACCGGAAGCTGAATAACTAGCCTTTGCCATATCGATACCAAACGGATAGTTGTAGCTCTCTACCACATTATCTGATGGATCGGTAGATGAAATCTTGGTACCATAGATACGGCGACCGAAGATAATCTCACACTTCTTGTCGGCATCCTTGTAATTATTGGTTGACCAGAGGTCAGCATACTTGGCAGCGAGCTTCATGCCCCTTGCCTCGCAGGCATCCAGCAATTCCTTGGTATAGAGAGCAGCCTTGTGGTAACGCTCCTTATCGCCAGAAGGATTGAAGAGCGGACTTGCCCAATAGAGCGCTGCACGAGCCTTGAGGGCAAGAACGGTCAGGTTGTTGGCACGTCCATCCTCAGCTGTACTCAGAGCCATGCTTCCCAGGTCGGAGTAATCCTTGATGATGCTGTCCTTCACGGCGTCACATTCATCGAAGATGTACTGGAACACCTCGTCAGATGACTTGCGAGGCTGATTGTTGACATCAGCTGCCGCCATCTCAGGATCGATGACAGGCACACCACCATACTGGCGAACGAGATTGAAATAGAAGTAAGCACGCCAGAAGCGGGCCTCCCACTTGTAGTTCTCGTAACGGTACATCTGCTGCTGATAGTCGGCATTGAGCTCGAAATCCTCGAACTTCAAGTCCTGGAAATCCTTCAACACTACATTGCAGGTCTTGATGCCCTTATACATATTGCTCCAGAGCGAGCCCTGGGCGTTGGATGGGCTCCAGCTGCCGTTATAGAAGGTCTCGATGCTGGTACCGCTCACGGAGTAAACACTCTCGTCGGTGGCAGAGGCAAGCATGCCTCCGCCAAAGTTCTGACCATAATCATAGTCTGCATAATTGTAGATATCGGTCATGAAACCACCCACCTTCTCGAAGGTCTGAATCACATAATCCTTATCCTTGACTACCGTCTCGCTGTAATCCATCTTATCGCTGCAAGATGCCAGCGCCATGAGTCCGAACAGACCATATACTAATTTATTTGTTTTCATTATTGTTCTACTTTAAGATAATTAGAATGTTACTGACAAACCAGCCACGATGCTGCGATTCAGAGGATTGGTTGCACCGAATACCTCAGGATCTGACTCATCGAGATGGTCGAAGCTAAACAAATCTACACCACGTACATACAACTTGGCAGCATTCAGGAGCTTGGTCTTGGCGAGCATCGCCTTAGGGAAGTTGTAATAAACCTCGATGTTGCGAAGCTTGAAGAATGAGCGGTCAAACATCCAGAGGGTGTTTGTATTGTAGTTGTTGGCATTGCTGGTTGAGCTCAGCGCCGGGAACTTGGCTGTGCCGGCTGTCTCTGGAGTCCAGCGGTTGTCGTAGTAGTACTGAGAGATGGTGGTGTTGCCCACCAGCGGCTTGTACATACTCTTGGTAGAAAGCACGCCGCTATAACGGCCTGTGCCCTGGAACATCGCATCTACGCCCAGTCCCTTCCACTCTACTCCCAAATGGATATTGTAGTAGATTTCAGGAGCCACGGTAGAATATCCGATGGCAGTCTTGTCGTTGGTATCAATCTGTCCGTCACCGTTCACATCCTCATACTTGATGTCGCCCGGACGAGGAGTGCTGCCCAGAAGCTGTGGCTTGGAAGCATCGATGTCTGCCTGGTCCTTGAAGAAGCCGATAGCCTTGTAGCCGAAGAGCTGGCTTACGCGATGGCCGGTGCTTACCAGGTTAGGATAGAGCTTAGGAGCCTCATCCTGCTCCTTGATCTGGCTGCGATAGTAATCGATGTTGGCACCGATGTTGAACTTCACGTCGCCAATCTGCTTGTTGTAGTCGAGACTTGCCTCCCAACCCCAGCTGTCCACGATACCATCGCCCTCGTATGGAGCATCCACACCCAACTCTGAAGAATACTTACCTGCGGTAGATACCCAGATGTTGGAACGGCGCTGGTAGAAACCGTCGAAGCTGAAATCGAGACCACCGAAGAGGGTGGCATCTACACCGGCATTGAACTTGGCTGCCTTCTCATGGGTCAGACCGGAAGTGGCAATGGCATCAAGATAGGTACGGCCGAAGTCGCTCTGGAAACCGCTGTTGAACGGATAGGAACCACCGGTAGTCTGATACTGCTGCATATAGTACATCCATCCGCTCTCAGGCAGGATGTCGGTCTGGATAATGCCGTAGGATGCACGGAGCTTGAGGAAATCCACCCAGTTGAGATTCTTCATGAAGTTCTCCTTGGAGAGTACCCAGGCTGCTGATACCGTAGGCGACAATGCCCACTTGCTGCCAGGAGCCAGACGGTTGGAACCGGATTCTACCAGGGCAAGGTCGAGGAAGTAACGGTCGAGCAGACCATAGTGGGTGTACCAGCTGATGTTCTGGCGATAGAGCGTACTGTTGATGGCAAACTCATCGCTGAACTCGTAATCGTACTTCAACTGGCTGTAGATGCTGTGGGCTCCGAAGGTATTCTGATAGTCGGCACTGGCATCGGCATGGAAACGGCGGGTGAAGCTGTTGGTGGAGATAGAGGCACCGAGATCGCTCTCAGAACCACCCGTGAATGCCTTGCCCAACTGAGGTTCGCCATCCAGCCAGTCGGCTACCGTAGGACTTCCATATACGTATGTCTTGCTGTAATTCTCGTAGATGTTGGAGAAATGGTCGTAGGCGATGCGGCCCTGAACAGCCAGTCCCTTCAATACCGCAGGAAGTTCCTGGCGGATAGTGAGGTCGGTATAGATACCACGGTTGTGATTTCTGGAGTAACCGGCATCCTGCGACTGTGCCACAGGGTTAACGGTACCAGCCCAGGTAGAGTTACCACCCCACTTGCCATCCTCGCCCTTCACGGCGAAGGCAGCAGAAGGCAGGCTATAGACCATATCCCACAAACTGGCAGAATTGCCCGGAGCATTCGACTCGGCGAGCACACCCAGGAGGTTCACCTTCATGGTAGTATTCTTAGAGAGAATCATATCCATATTCATGCGCAGGTTACCCTTCACATATTTATTATTGGTAGAATATCCCTCGTGGGTATCCGGATTCTTCACGAAACCATTGTCATACTGCAGGTCGAGCAAGGCATAGTACTTGAACTTCTCGCCACCGCCCGTAAACGAAGCGTTGAGCATATTGGTAACGCTGTGGTTGCGGAAGGTTTCATCCACCCAGTTTACGTTAGGATAGAGATAAGGATATTTGCCTGTTCCGAAGGCATCCACCTCTTCCTGGGTATATCTAGGGTTCTCAAAGCCATCGTTGGCATAAGCCTCGTTCATCGCCTTGGCATAGGTCTGTGCATCCACGAACTTAGGCTTGTGAGCCATGAAATTGATGGCATGGTCCAGATTCACCTTGATTTCCTTGGAATTGAACTTACCGCGCTTGGTAGTGATGAGCACCACGCCGTTGGCACCCTTGTAGCCATAGAGTGCGGTGGCAGCAGCATCCTTCAATACGGATACGCTCTCTACTTCCTCGGCAGAGATATACTGGATATCACGCTCGATACCATCTACCACGAAAAGCGGGGTATTGCCATCCAGGCTCTGCATGCCGCGGATGTAGAAGGTAGGATTGATGCCGGCATAATTGCCGGAATTCTGCAGCGAAATCAGGCCGGAACCCTGTCCCAGGATAGAGTTGCCGATATTCTTGGCGCTGCGCTTGTTGGTACTCTCGCTGGTGATGACAGACACTGCTGAAGTTGACTGCTCGCGGGAGAAGTTCACATTGGCACCCACATCGATGCTCTGAGCCGCATAGCGATGAGGAGCAATGGAATCTATTTTGACTTGTGCTGAAGCTGGCAGGCTCAGGAGAGCCATCGCCATCAGTACAGCATTCTTATTATTTTTCATCGAATTTACTTTTTTAATCTGTAACTTTAATCAAGTAACCTTTACTCTAGAGATAACCTCCGGCGGGATTACCAGCCTGGGTTCTGAACGAGATAACCCTTCAATACCTCGGTCTGTGGGAATGGGAACAGATACCACTTTACATCGAATCCATTCCACCATGCACGGGCTCCCGTGGTGATAGGCAGGCGCTTATACTCAAAATGAGATGGCTCATACCAGGCATCATTGTCCTTATTCAGCTTCTTGTTGGTTCTGTCGCCATTATACCACTTGTTGGTAGAGGTCTTCCACTCGCCCGTAGCATCATCCTTCACCTGGCGATAGATGACCAGACGATGGAGAGTACGGCTGAAGAGGTCGGCTCTCTTATAGCGTTTCATATCGAAGAAGCGGGTGTTCTCGAATCCCAGCTCGCAGGCACGCTCGCGCAGCAACTCTTCCAGAAGATTATCCTTGTTGGTGGTAAGATTCTCTGATGGGTTGCATTCCGCAAGTCCCTTCAAACCTACACGGGCACGGATCTTGTCGATGTATTCCAAAGCCTTGACATTGTTGCCGTCAGCCTGAAGCAGAGCCTCGGCATAGATGAGATAGAGATCGGAAAGACGCATCTCTACCCAGTGTGGCTTCTCGCGCTCGTAGGCAGAACCGGTGATTCCGTCGGCAATGTACTTATTGTGGAAATAGCCTGTAGCATAAACGCCCACACACTTGTCTGGACCTGTACCGGCATTGGTACCACCCACATACAACTCAACATTCTGACCGGTTGACTTGCCGTCGCCCACGTTCACCTTGTCGCGCTGTCCGTTCACACTTACTGTTTCGTAAAGACGAGGGTCGCGGGTATATTTCACGTTCTGCAGTTCCTGCTTGCCTACCTTTCTGTCACCCTTGATGAACATGTGGTCCAATTCGCCAGCCTTCTCGGTCTCCTCCCAGTTGAATGGCTTGCCATCAGCCCAAGGGAACATCTCTACGAACTCCTGGGTTGGGCAATAAGCCTGGCGGTCGAGGGTACGCATATACTGACGTGCCGCCCAGCAATACTTGGAGTTGTGGTTGTTGTCAGTAACACGGGTCTCGAAGATGACCTCCGGACTAGCCTGGCTGATATACGCAAAGCGATAGGCAAAGCGATAAGCCTCAGTAGTCTGGGCTGTAGGCTCTACAAGATGATAAGGATTGCCGTTGTTGGCATTCTCATTGAAGAAGTCTTCACATGCCTTCTTGCACTGCTGCCACAACTCAGGCTTCCTGCCACCCATCCAAGCCAGACTGTCCTGACTCGCATTCTCCATGGAATACTTGCCGCTGTAATATGGCTGGTCGTCGTTGAACAATGGAGAAGCAGCAAACTGCAGTACACGGCACTTCATTGCCATAGCAGCCGCCTTGGTCCAGTGTGCCTTCATGGTAGTGACATCATCATCAGAATAAGCAAAAGGAAGGGCTCCGGAATTGATAGCCTCATCATAAAGCTTGAGAATGAAATTGAGTGTCTTCTCTACCGAAGCACGTGGCGCATCCAGCTTATCTCCGTTTACATCGTATGAGTGAGTAACCAGAGGCAGACCGCCGTACATGCGGAAGAGGTTGAAGTAGGAAGATGCTATCAGGCACTTTGCCTCAGCCACATACTGCTTCTTGGTAGCCTCATCCATATCAGGCACACGGTCGATATTCTCCATCAGGAGGTAGCAGGCATGCACCATCTCCCAGATATTCTCCTTGTCAAAACCATAGATGGAATTGCTGCTGGCTGCTGTCATGTAGTCACCATACACCAGATTATAGATAGCAACAGAAGATGTAGGATTGTGCCAGCAGTCTGACATCGCCTCAATCTGACCACTGAAGTAACTGTGGGAGTTGCCGTCACCCGCCTTGAAAGGCAGACCGTAGTACTGGTTCTTATAAATACTGGTCAAGAACTGCTGGGTATATTCTGCACTATTGAAGATGGTATCAATGGTAACATCGCCACCCGGAGTCTTTTCTATGAAGGAATCTCCAAACTTGATCTGCTCTGTACACCCCGTCACCGCAGAACCGATAACGGCTGTAAGAACGATTCCTCTGAATATATTGTTAAGTTTCATTGTATTTACCTTATTTATATATATTAATGTGTAATATATTAGAAGCCCACCTTCAAAGACAGCATGTAGGTACGCTGCAATGGATAGGATGGTGCCGTGGTAGCACGTGCCTCAGGATCACCCCAGATATAAGGAGTGAAGGTAAGGAGGTTGTAACCGCTGAATGCCAGCTGCAACTGATTCATACCCATGCGTTTCATGAACGGAGCATTGAAATCGTAGGAAATCTGCAGGGTCTTCAGGCGCAGATACTTCGCATCCTTCTCATAGAGGGTAGAAGTGGCGTAGTTGTTGTCCCAGGCATCCCATGATGCACGTGGATACTTCGCACTCTGGGATGGATTACCGGCTGTCCAGCTGTTCTCCACCACATACTTCAGGAGACCGCCCATCTCGTGAGAGGTCTTGCTGTAGAATGGTGAGCGGAACACACCATCCAGCATACGGCTTACGTTCCAGGCGCCCGTCCACTGGGTATTGACAGACCATCCCTTGTAGCTGAATCCGAGGTTCAGACCAATCATATACTCAGGATCATCGGTATAGCCCAGGTCGCGGGTCATATCGTTCTGGTCTATCTTTCCATCGTGGTTCAAATCCACATACACAGCATCACCAGGCTGGATGTTCTCTACCAGCTGGGTAGGGAATTTCTCACCGAAGGTCTGCTCATAGAGTGCCGGTGTCTGCTCGTCGTAATAACGCCAGAACTGATACATGCTGCGGGCACCCAGACGATGGTTCTTTGCCATCTGATAAGCCTCTGGCTGCAGAGCCTCACCATTGTTAATCAGCTCATTCTGGTTGTAAGAGAGGTTGACGCCTGCCCAGTATCTGAAGTTCTTGCCTATCTTGTCCTGCCACTTCAGGGATGCTTCCCATCCCCAGCTGTTCACCTCACCATCGTTGGTGTAAGGCATCTTGAAACCGATGATGGTAGGTACATTGTTGTCAATCATCATGATGTCGGTACGGTGCTCGTAGTAGTAATCGAAGTTACCACGGAGCTTATCCTTCAGGAAGTTGATGTCGAAACCATAGTCCTGCTTGTAGGCGTGCTCCCAGGTGATGTCGGCATTGTGGCGCGCCATCTCGTAGGCTCCCTTCCATATGGTGGTGTTGTTGACACCAAAGATGTATCCGTATCCATCACGGGTAGAAACTCCATTATTGTTGATAGCAAAAGGATCGGCGGTGTACATAAAGCGGTTGCCGTTCAGATTGGCATTACCTACCAGACCGTAGCTGGCACGGAGCTTCAGGAAGCTTACTACCTTGGTAAGCGGCTTGAAGAATGGCTCATCGCTCACTACCCAACCCACAGACATAGCCGGGAAGGTACCGTAACGCTTGCCCGGAGCAAAGTTCTCGGAACCATTGTAACCCACATTGAACTCTGCCATATAGCGGTTGTTCCAGTCGTAGGTAACACGACCTACCAGACCTACCTGGCGGTGAGGCACATTGGTATAGGTGCTCGGATAATAGCTACTGTCCTGATTGTAGAGCAGGATGGCACCCACATTGTTCAATCCGAACGAACGGTTGTAGTTAAGACCTGCCTCGAAATACCAGTAACGGCTGCGACCGGTCTTCTCATCATATTTCAACTGTTCCTCGTTACCATATTTCTTATATTTATAGGTACCGTCGTCCTGGAGTACAGGGGTATAGGTAGCCTTCTTGGCGTATGCATTCTTATTGATAGCGTAGGCACCATTGTAGGAAGCCTTCATCTTGAAAGAGAGACCCTTGGTAATCATATCAAGCTTCTGCTTCAACTGGAGGTCAAACTGCAGCTTGTTGTTGGTAGTCTTCATGAAACCGCCATTCACATCATTATTGCCGAAATAGGTGATGCCGCTGCCACCCACGAAAGGAAGCTGGTCGGTACCGCAATCCTCATACTGGGTCTCGGTAGCGATGTATCTGCCGTTGATGATACCCGGACTGGAGAATGGAGTGGCCTGATAAGCCTCATTGATCAAGCCGGATGATCCCTGACCGGAATATGGCTTGTTGGCATTATCTACCTTACCTGCCAGATTGAAGGAGATGGTGGTTGTCTTGGTGACATCCAGATCGAGGTTGGCACGGTAGTTGAAACTGTTATACTGATAACCGAAGTCGTAATCCTGTCCAAACTCCTTGAACAGACCTCCCTGGGTATAGTAACCTACATTGATGAAGTAGCGTGCCGTCTTGGTACCGCCGCTGATGTTCAGGTTGTGCTTACTCTGCATGGTAGCATCCTTCATGATGTATTCAGCCCATAAGGTGCTAGGGAAACGGATAGGATCACTTCCATCCTTGAACTTCTGGATAACGGCATCAGAGAACTGAGGACTCAACAGTTCGCCATTCTTACCATGCGAATTCTGGCGCATCATATTATGGAAGGTAGCATACTCGTAGCTGTTTGCCTGCTCTACCATCTTGGTAGGAGTCAGGATACCCCATGAAGTAGAACCGCTGATCTTGGTCTTACCCTCCTGACCACGCTTGGTAGTAATCAGGATAACACCGTTGGCACCACGCACACCGAATACGGCTGTGGCAGAAGCATCCTTCAAAACGGTGATGCTCTCGATTTCCTCAGGATCAACATCGCTCATGCTTCGCTCTACACCATCCACCTGAACCAAAGGGTCGGCACCATTGAAAGAAGCCTTACCACGAACAAATACGCTCGCAGCATCAGAACCCGGCTCACCGGAATACTGTACGGTGGTAACACCCGAAAGCTGACCACCGAGCACATTGTTGACATTACCTACAGGGGTACGGACCAGGTCTTCACTCTTCACGCTGGAGAGGGCACCGGTAACGGTTACCTTCTTCTGAACACCATAGGCAACCACTTCTACAGCCTTGAGGGAAGTAGCCTCTTCCTTCAAGACCACCTGCATGCCGTTTTTGGCAACCACGGTCTGTGATACGAATCCAATGTAACTGATCTTTAACTTGGCTCCTGGCTTCACGTTGAGAGAGAAGTTACCATCAAAGTCTGTAACCGTACCCTGGGTAACTTTCTGTCCCTCGATGATAACACTAGCTCCAATAACGGCTTCACCATTGGCATCAACAACAGTACCCTTGAGGATACCTGTCTGTTGAGCTATAGCCGTAGTCGCTTTAGCAGAACCTGCGCCTCCGCAAAAAGGGGCAAGCATCAATGCCGTGCAAAACAAAGTTGCAGGCAATGCTGAACTTTTCATAAATAGCTTGTTATTCATTTTGTTTATTATGACGTTAAGATTTTACTTTCTATTCCGGTTTGACAATTTCGCTTTGTTAGTCGCAATCCTCTTGAAAAAGATTTCTGCTGCAAAGCTATTAAAAAACCTTGTTTTTCATAGAATAAAATTGTTCAACTATCATTATTATCATCCAAAACCATACATATTTATACATTTCAGTATAATTTTAAATACTTTTTTACATATATAATAAGGTATAGTGGATTTTTTTGTGTATTTTTGCCGAAAAATTAGCGAAAAGGCGGATTTGGACATAAAACGCCTCTAAGCGATTATACTGAAACAAAATAAGCAATATGCAAACCAGCAAATACCTTTTAGCAACAGAAAGAGACGCCGAATGGGGTCTCACCATCAGCACCGTGGGACGAGAGGAAATCGTACCAGGGGAAGAATATCCTACCAAGGGACATGCCGATGGATATTATTTCGATATTAAGAAGGGAAGAACCCTCGATGAATACCAGCTCCTCTATCAGCCGGAAGGAGAAGGTGTGTTCAGCTCTGCCCATCTTCCGGAAACCAAAATCAAGGCAGGAGACATTTTCCTGCTCTTTCCCGGTGAATGGCACAGCTATCATCCATCGAGCACAAAGGGATGGAAGAGCTACTGGATCGGATTCAAGGGAAAGAATATCAACGACCGTGTGAAGGCGGGATTCCTATCGCCGGAAAAGCCGATCTATCACGTGGGCTACAGCAACGAAATCATCGCCCTGTATGAGGAGGCGTACAAGACGGCACAGGAGGAGGCTGCATTCGTACAGCAGACACTGGCGGGCATCGTGAACCACCTCATCGGAAAGATGTATTCCTTGGAGAGAAACATCATCCTGGGCAAGGATTCCAAACATGTGGATATCATCAACAGGGCTCGTCTGCGCATCCGTGAGAGCCTGGAGGATACGCTCACCATCCAGGATTTAGCACAGGAACTGGGCGTCAGCTATTCTTCGTTCCGCAAGCTCTTCAAGGAATATACCGGCTTCGCTCCTGCACTCTATCAGCAGACTTTGAAACTGCAGAGAGCCAAGGAACTGCTGTCTACCACCAATGAGAGCATCAAGGAAATAGCCTACCGCCTCAATTTCGAATCCCCTGATTATTTCTCGGCCAAATTCAAGAATCAGACCGGCATGAAGCCATCCGATTTCAGAAACACCACCCGATAAAAAAAATCCCACAAACAGATGAGGATGTGTCATAAGCTTCTTGCCTAGGGTATAGATAAGGCACGGATTACACGGATTTTATGGCGCTAATGTGGGCAAAGCGATTATAATTGCATAAAGAATCCGTGTAATCCGTGCCAAAAACTGCTCCACCCAAAAACTTAAATTTTTGATATTTCTTTTAGATTCTTGACCTGACGCCAAAAAACTAGGCTCTAATATCATTTTCTATTGTTCCTTCTTGCGTTTTCATCCTATCTTTGCAACCGTAAACAAATAACAATAACTTAAAATACACGCTATAAAAATGGAACAGAAGAAATACTTCTTTGCCGTAGACCTGGGTGCTACCAGTGGCAGAACCATCCTGGGAAGTCTGGCTGAGGGCAAGTTCGAACTGGAAGAACTCACCCGCTTCGACAACCGACTCATCGAGACCGGCAATCACTTCTATTGGGACATCTTCGCCCTCTTCTATGAGATTATCGCCGGATTGAAACTCGTGGCGCAGCGCGGCATCCATATCGAAAGCATCGGTATCGATACCTGGGGATGTGACTTCGTATATGTGGACAAAAACGGGGATATCCTCCGCAATCCTCTCGCCTACCGCGACCCTCATACCTTCGGCATGATGGAGAAATACTTCGACGAGAAAATCAGCAAGGAAAAGGTATACGAGAAGACCGGAATCCAATTCATGAACTTCAACTCGCTCTTCCAGATATACGCCATGAGAAAGGCGGGAAACGTGGCTTTGGAGAATGCAGACAAGATTCTCTTTATCCCTGATGCGCTGAGCTATATGCTCACCGGCAACGCTATCTGCGAATATACCGTGGCATCTACTTCCCAGATTCTCAACCCGATGACAGGCGACCTGGACAACGATCTCGTGGAGAGTCTCGGACTGAAGAGAGAGCAGTTTGGCAAGATGACCAACCCTGCTTCTATCATCGGTACGCTGACCAAAGAGGTGCAGAAGATGACGGGCTTGAATGCCGTTCCGGTCATCGCCGTAGCGGGTCACGATACAGCCAGCGCCGTAGCTGCCGTTCCTGCCAAGAACGAGGAGTTTGCCTATCTTAGCTCCGGTACCTGGAGTCTGATGGGTATCGAGACCAAGAATGCCATCATCAACAAGAAGAGCTACGAGCTCAACTTCACCAACGAGGGTGGCATCGAGGGCACTACCCGATTCCTGAAGAACATCTGCGGCATGTGGATCTACGAGCGCTGCCGCAAGGAATGGAAGGACGAAGCGGCTGCCAGCCAGAAGGATATGAAGAGCCTGGGACATGCAGAGCTGATTGCGGAAGCGATGAAGCAGCCTGCCTTCCAGAGCATCATCAACCCGGACGATGCCTGCTTTGCCAACCCATCGAGCATGGTAGAGGCTATCAGGCAGTATTGCAAAAAGACAGGACAGCACGTTCCTCAGAACTATGGCGAATTCTGCCGTTGCATCTTCGAGAGTCTTGCGCTCCGTTATCGCCAGTTTTTCACCTGGCTGAAGGATTTTGCCGACTTCGACCTCAACGTGCTTCACATCATCGGTGGCGGTTCGCTCAACCAATATCTCAACCAGTTCACTGCCGACAGCTGCGGTGTCACCGTATTGGCGGGTCCTCAGGAAGGCACAGCCATCGGCAACATCATGCTCCAGGCGAAGGCATCAGGCTTGGTCAAGGACATCTGGGAAATGCGTCAGATCATCGCCAACTCGCTTGAGCTCAAGAAATTCGAGCCAAAGAACAAGGAAGCATGGGATGAGGCATACGAGAAGTTTTTAAAGATAAAAGGGTAAAAAGGTAAAAGGGTAAAAAGGAAAAAAGAACCTTCCCCCCTGGTCGCCTCCGTTCCCTGCGATTCCATCGCTGGGTCTCCCCAGTCATAAGCAAAAAAACAACAAACAAAATACATAAAAACAATGAAAGCAGATTTGATTTTAAAGAATTACGAGATTGCAAAGGAGCGCTATGCCGCTCTGGGTGTAGATACTGACAAGGCTATTGAGACTTTGGAGAAGACTCCAATCTCTCTGCATTGCTGGCAGGCTGACGACGTGGTTGGCTTCGAGCGTGGCGAGGCAGCTTCTGGCGGTATCCAGAGTACAGGTAACTATCCAGGCAAGGCTCGCAACATCGACGAGCTCCGTCAGGACATCGAGAAGGTGAACTCTCTCCTCGCTGGTACTTTCCGTCTCAATCTCCACGAGATTTACGGTGAGTTCGGCGGCAAGCAGATCGACCGCAACGAAGTAACTGTTGACCAGTTTACAGGCTGGATGCAGTGGGCTAAGGAGCAGAACATGAAGCTCGACTTCAACTCAACTTCTTTCTCTCACCCATTGAGCGGAAACCTCACATTGTCAAATCCTGACCCAGCTATCCGCGAGTTCTGGATTGAGCACACCAAGCGTTGCCGCCGTATCGCAGACGCCATGGGTAAGTTCCAGAACGACCCATGTATCATGAACATCTGGGTACACGATGGTTCCAAGGATATCACCGTAGAGAAGGGCCGCTATCGCGAGATTCTGAAGAACTCTCTCGATGAGATCCTGGCAGAGGAATTGCCAAACATGAAGTCTTGCCTGGAGGCTAAGCTCTTCGGTATCGGCTTGGAGGCTTACACCGTAGGTTCTCACGACTTCTACGCTGGCTACTGCGCTAAGAACAACGTGATGTACACCCTCGATACAGGTCACTACGAGCCAACAGAAAACGTATCAGATGCAGTTTCTGCACTCCTGCTCTTCGTTCCTGAGCTGATGCTCCACGTATCCCGTCCAATGCACTGGGATTCAGACCACGTAACTCTCTTCGACGACAATACCCGCAACCTCTTCTCTGAGCTGGTTCGTGCCAACGCACTCGACCGTGCTCACATCGGTCTCGACTACTTCGACGGTTCCATCAACCGTATCGGTGCTTACATCATCGGTGTCCGTGCCGCTCAGAAGTCATTGTTGCAGGCATTCCTTGAGCCATTGGATACCCTCCGCAAGTACGAGGACGAGGGCAAGCTCTTCCAGCGCCTGGCTCTCCTCGAGGAAGAGAAGACATTGCCATTCGGTGCTGTATACGATTACTTCAACCTGAAGAACAATATCCCTGTTGGCGAGGAGTATATCGCTGACATCGAGAAGTATGAAGCAGAAGTTCTCACTAAGAGAAACTAAGATGTTGAACATTTGTATGTTCAGGAGTTAAAGAAGTTAAGGAGTTAAAGGAGTTAAGACAACAGTCTTTGCACGCAGTTTTTAAGCAACAAGACATACGTCTTAACTCCTTAACTTCCTTAACTCCTTTAACTTCTTTATATGCGAAAGTTCTGTACCCTAAAAACCAAGCAAATATGGAAATATTAATAGGACTTTTAATCATTGCCATCGGCGCATTCTGCCAGTCCAGCTGTTACGTCCCTATCAACAAGATCAAAGATTGGAGTTGGGAATCATACTGGGTAGTTCAGGGTGTGTTTGCATGGCTTATTTTGCCTTTTTTAGGCGCTATGCTCGCTGTTCCTAGCGGACATTCTTTCTTTGAATTATTCGACGGTTATGGCTTCAATGTAGCGATGACCATGCTCTTCGGTGTACTCTGGGGCGTAGGCGGACTGACCTTCGGCCTTTCCATGCGCTATCTGGGAGTAGCTTTGGGTCAGAGCATCGCCCTGGGAACCTGTGCGGGGCTCGGAACCATCATGGGTCCGGTACTGCTCAACATCTTCTTCCCCGAGCTGGATGCCCTCTCATCGCTCACCTTCAGCGTAATTCTCGGTGTGGTAGTCACTCTTATCGGTATCGCCATCATCGGTGTGGCTGGAAGCATGAAGGCTTCCTCTCTCTCTGAAGAAGAGAAGAAGGCGGCTGTGAAGGACTTCAACTTCCCTAAAGGTCTCGCTATCGCCCTGCTGGCTGGTTTTATGAGCGGATGCTTCAATGTAGGTCTTGCCTTCGGAGAGGATATCCACTTCGGCACCTTCACTCCGGATATGTTCAAGACCCTGCCTGCCACCTTCCTCGTAACCGTGGGTGGTTTCATCACCAACGCCATCTACTGTTTCTATCAGAACACCAAGAATCATACTTGGAGCGACTATAAGAACGAGGAGGTTTGGAGCAACAACATCCTATATTGCGCCCTGGCGGGAGCCTTGTGGTACAGTCAGTTCTTCGGCTTGTCCTTAGGAAAGGGTTTCCTCACCGAATCCCCTACCCTCATGACCCTGTCTTTCTGCATCCTGATGGCACTCAACGTGGTGTTCTCGAATGTATGGGGCATCATCCTGAAGGAATGGAAAGGCTGCTCTAAAAAGACCATCGGCGTATTAATCGTTGGCATCATAGTCTTGATTATCTCAAGCTTCCTGCCACAGCTAGTTTAACATTAAACTTAGAACTTGGAACTTTATGATATGCCTTATTATTGAAGATAAGTTTTATACAGATAAACTAATCATAAAGTTCAAAGGAAAAAAGTTCAAAGTTCAAAGGAAAAAAAGTTCAAAGGAAAATGAAAAGATTTGCATTTAAGATGTATCTCAAGAAGGGATGCGAAAAGGAATATGCCAAGCGCCATGCTGCGATTTGGCCTGAGTTGAAACAGATGATCAAGGACCAGGGTGTGAGCGACTACAGCATCTTCTGGGACAAGGACACCAACCTGCTCTTTGCCGTTCAGAAATGCGATAGCGATACCAACAGCCAGGACACCACCAACGTGGATCCTATCACCCAGAAATGGTGGGATATGATGGCAGACATCATGGAGGTGAATCCTGATAATTCGCCTGTCAGCATTCCGCTGGAAGAACTTTTCCACATGGATTGATATAAAGAATTTAGTTAACTTAGAAACAGAAAAAGCCCCCGAGCATCTCACGATGTTCGGGGGCTTTGTTTCACTAAACCCAAAAACTTTTACCTAATAACACTAAAACCTAATAAACCTATTACCTATAAAATGTATATTCAGTAAACCTATTTATATCAAAATATTACCAACAACACTATATCTACTATTCATAGAATGTCAGATATTGAATCAATATCTGACATTCTTTATGTATCTGATGAACTAACCTATATTTTATCTTGGCAAATTAAAAGCCTTGGTCATCTCAGCCATCTCTTCCTGGCTCATGCCATCAGGCTCGAATCCCATGCATTTTGAATCGATATAGATCTTTGCGCTCTTTGAGAGCACGTCAATCTGGTCGAAGGCATCCATCACGTCCAGGCCCTTGGCAAAGACACCGTGCTTCTCCCACATCACTACATCGTAATCCTCCAGCTCCTTCAAAGTCTCCTCAGCCAGCTTCAAGCTGCCAGGCAACTGATAAGGAACAATGCCCAGACCGAGCGGACAGAAAGCCTTGGTCTCTGGAATCATGCTCCAGAGCAGGTTGCTCAAAACGTCCTTGCCCATGAACTTCTTGTTGTGGCTCATGGCGATAAGCTCGATAGGGTGAGTATGAACGGTAGCCTTATAGTTGGAACCCTTCTCGATGAGACGGGCATGAACGCTCAGGTGACTAGGCAACTCTGAGGTTGGCATCACAGGATTATCGGCGATGATGACATAGCTGGCGCAATCGTCGAGGATACGGATGATAGAACCGTTCTCCATAGGCCAGCGAGCCAAGTCGCGCATACGCTTGCCTGTACCCTTGCAGAAGAAGTAACAACCCTTCAATGCAGGCAAAGCTGTACCAATCTGCTTCACTTCGCTGATAGCTGGCAAAGCCTTGATCTCGTCATCAACCAAGTCTGTTACGTTTACGGTGATATTACCACCATTACGCTCAGCCCAACCATTCTGCCAGAGGTATCCGGCAACCTCTGCAATCTTCTCGACCTCCTTTTTCAAGGCAGGACGACCTTCTAAAACACTATTCATATTATTCTTGTTATTAGCTTGTTTAAAATTTCTGCTGCAAAAATACTCATTTCGCTCTATACCCAACCTATTCTTTTGATATTTGAGCTATGACATTTGGCATAACATTTTCTGTTTTTCTGATTTCAGTAGACACTTTCAATTTTATAAAACGGAAATAGTAGAAACTCGAACAAAAGAACATGAAATCGTACAAAAATCCATAAGAAATATACATTCTTTTCGTAACTTTGCAACAAAATTAGAATAATAACGCAACAAAACAATCAAAACAAAATCAGAATGAGAAAAAGACTATTTCTGCTTCTACTCGCTTTCATCTCGCTATGCCAGATGTATGCAGTAGAAAGGACAAAGCTCAATTTTAATGGGGGATGGTTGCTCAAGGTGGGCGACTTCCAGGGAGCAGAACTGGCAAACTACAAGGATGCCGGTTGGAAACAGATTACGCTGCCTCGTGCCTTCAACGAGAAAGAAGCGTTCAAGGTTTCCATCGAACAACTCAGCGACACCATCATGTGGTATCGCAAGCACTTCCATATCCAGGAAGTGGGCGACCGCAAGTATTTCATCGAGTTCGAGGGTGTACGTTTCGGTGCCGACATCTGGCTCAATGGTAAGAAAGTGGGATATACCGAGAATGGTGTGATGGCAAGCGGATTCGATCTGACACCTTATATTATAAAAGGTGAGAACGTCATCGCCGTACGTGTGGATAACTCCTGGAGCTATCGTGAACGAGCCAGAGGCCAGCGCTATCAGTGGAACGACAAAAACTTCAATGCCAACTATGGCGGTATTCCGAAGAACGTGTTCCTCCACATCACCGACAAACTCTACCAGACTCTTCCGCTCTACAATAATCTCAAGACCACAGGTATCTATATCTATGGCAGTAACTATGATATTGCAGGTAAGAAGGTAACGGTGAACGCTGAATCGCAGGTAAGGAATGAGGATTCCAAGTCTCGCTCTTTCCGCTTCTTCGCCAAGATTCTAGATGCAGACGGCAAGGAAGTGGGTCATTTTGATGGCGAAAGATACACATTGAAGCCTGGCGAAACCAAGACCGTGAAGGTGAGCGGACTCCTGGACAACGCTCATTTCTGGAGTTGGGGATATGGATATCTCTACACCGTGAAGACCCTATTGAAGGCAGACGACGGCAGCAAGATAGACGATGTCATCACCAAGACCGGTTTCCGCAAGACCCAGTTTGGCGAAGGCAAGTTCTATCTCAACGATCGTGCCATCATGATGCACGGCTATGCGCAGCGCACCTCCAACGAGTGGCCTGGCGTGGGCATGAGCGTTCCTGCCTGGCTGAGCGACTACAGCAACAAGCTGATGGTGGAATCGGGCGGCAACCTGGTTCGCTGGATGCACGTATGCCCTTGGAAGCAGGACATCGAGAGCTGCGACCGTGTGGGACTGATTCAGGCAATGCCAGCAGGTGATGCAGAGAAGGATGTCTTCGACCGCAGATGGGAACAGCGCCTGGAACTGATGAAGGAAGCTATCATCTACAACCGCAACAACCCTAGCATCATCTTCTACGAAAGCGGTAATAAGGGTGTGAGCCGCAAACACATGTTGCAGATGAAAGCCATCCGCGACGAATTCGACCCTCACGGCGGCAGAGCCAGCGGCAGCCGAGAGATGCTCAACATCAACGAGGCAGAATACGGCGGCGAAATGCTTTACATCAACAAGAGCAAGAAGCATCCGATGTGGTCGATGGAGTATCATCGCGACGAGGGTTTGCGTAAATACTGGGATGAACAGAGCTATCCTTACCACAAGGAAGGCGACGGTCCCTTGTATCGCGGCAAACCTGCCTTCGAATACAACCACAACATGGATACCTTTGCAGCAAGCATGGTAGAGCGATGGTTTGAATACTGGCAGGAGCGGCCGGGCACCGGAAAACGAGTAAGCGATGGCGGTACCAAGATCATCTTCTCGGATACCAACACCCATCATCGTGGTGAGGCAAACTACCGTTCGAGCGGTGTAACCGATGCGATGCGCATTCCGAAGGATGCCTTCTTCGCTCATCAGGTGATGTGGAACGGCTGGGTATCTCCTGAAAAGGATGCCACCTATATCGTGGGACATTGGAACTACAAGCCAGGCACCATCAAGCAGACAGAATATGTGGTAAGTACCGGCGACGAGGTAGAACTCTTTGTCAACGGCAAGAGTCTGGGCATGGGCGAACGCAGCAACCAGTGGCTTTTCACCTGGAAGAATGTACCTTTCGAGGCTGGAAAGATTGAAGCTGTTGCTTATACATACGATAAATCTGATAAGAAATCAAAAGATGCCAAGACCAAGAAAGAAACAAGCCGTTATGCCATCGAAACTGCGGGCAAGCCTCATCACATCAAGCTCACCAGCATCCAGAATCCGGAAGGTTTCAAGGCTGATGGTGCCGACATGGCGCTCATCCAGGTAGAGGTGGTAGATAAGCAGGGCAGACGTTGTCCACTCGACAACCGAACCATCCACTTCAACTATCAGGGCGAAATGGAATGGATTGGCGGATTGGCTACTCCTAACGAGGAAACCCAAAAGGAACTTGCAGCCAAGAAGCAGAGCCACGTGGTAGATAAGAACGAAACTGCAGAGCAGAAGGCAGCCCGCAAGGCAGCTGATATTCTCGATTCAACAGATAGCGACAATACCTTCGATAATTACATCGGAAAGATTGATTTGCCAGTAGAATGCGGTGTAAACAGAGTCTTGATCCGCAGTACCGTGAACCCAGGAAACATCACAATCTGTGCTGGTGCTGATGGCATCAAGGGCGTGGCAAGCATCGACTTGAAGACCGAGAAGGTCGATATCGAGCACTACCTGCCTCAGTTCAGCTTGAAGGGCGACCTTTCTCGTGGAGAAACTCCATCTACCCCATCCTATACCGATATCAAGGAGACCATCGACATCACCGGTGCCGTGGCTAGCGTAAGCCAGGAAGATGTCCAGAAAACTTTCGATGACGATGAGACCACCGAATGGAAGAGCGATGGCAAGCCTGAGAATGCCTGGATTACCTATCAGTTTGCCAAGAAAGAGAAAGTAGACGAAATCACCGTGAAACTTACGGGCTGGAGAGACAAGATGTATCCGCTCGCCATCTTTGCCGGCAAGAAGAAGGTTTGGGAGGGTTACACCTACGCCTGCCTCGGCTATGTTCATGTCAAGATAGACAAGCCGGTGAAGGCGAAGGATATCACCATCAGGATGATGGGCGATGCCAAGAGCAAGACCCAGCTCAGCGACACCAAGGAGCTGGCGGGCGGCAAGGCAAGCACCCTCGATTTCATAGGAATCAAGAAAGGCAAACCGGTATTGAGAATCGTAGAGATTGATTTTCTGAAGAACAAGTAGCAGAGAAATATGTAGAATTGGTGGAATCTCGCATAAAAGCCAACAATGGAGCCAAGGCGTGGAAGATGCCCAGCATCGACTCACCCAGGAAGACAAGAGCATCTATGTGGTAGATGTGCCGAACGCCAGTCTGCGCAGCGATGTTCTCCACTTCGATGCCAATGGTGCTCAGGAGTTAGGCAACAAGATGTTCCAGTTCATCGAGAAGAAGAAACTTCTCAAGTAAATATTGCAGCATTCTAGCGACACCGCATTTCACGGTGTCGCTAGATTTTTTCTATTAAAATTGTACTAATTCAGAAATAAGATGACCTTGCGCTTTGCCAGATCATCTTTTTTATGCACTTCCTTGACTTTTTGGCAAAACACCTAGCATATTTGTACTATTTTACATTTTTAAGAATCATAATACGGCTATTATTGGGTATTTTTCGCTATCTTTGCAAACGAAGAATAAACAATTAAGATCAACTTAATAAAACCCAATATGATGAACAATAAAAGAAATCATAAATTCATAGGATTATCCTTTGCTTTGGCATTGTTGTCTTCACTCAACAGCCAGGCTCAGTTGCTTCCTACCCCTACGCAGGAAGCAAAACCGGGCGTAAGATGGTGGTGGATGGGATCTGCCGTGGATCAGGAAAACCTGAAATGGAACCTTGACGAATACGCCAAGGCAGGTATCGGTGCCGTGGAAATAACACCGCTCTATGGCGTACAGGGCAACGACAAGAACGATATCCCTTATCTCTCGCCTAAATGGATGGATATGCTCAAATTTGTTGAGAAGGAAAACAAGCAGGTGGGCATCGAGACCGATATGTCTACCGGCACAGGATGGCCTTTCGGTGGTCCTTGGGTACCTATCAGCGAGGCGGCATGCAAGGCGGTGTTCGTGGATACCATCGTGGATGTAAAGCAGAAACTGATGGAGATAGAATTCAACGTGCCTCAGAAAGAACGTGATTTTGCCAAACTGAAGGTCATCAAGGCGTTCCCGGTAGAAGGAGCAAAGAACAAGAAACGCGTCATCGCTCTCTACGAAAGCCGTACCCGACAGAAGGTGAAGCGTGCCGCACCTGGAGGAGAGGGATACGTTATCGACCATTTCGACTCTACTGCCGTGGCCAATTATCTACAGCACATCGACAGCGCCTTCGTGGCATCGAAGACTCCATATCCTCATACCTTCTTCAACGACAGCTACGAGGTATATGGTGCCAACTGGACGCCTACCCTCCTGACGGAATTCGAGAAATTTCACGGATATAAACTGCAGGATAAGTTCCCAGAGTTCCTCGATGGCGATGCTGTGGTGGTAAGCGATTACCGTGAAACCCTGGGCGACATGCTGCTCCATAACTTCACCGAACAGTGGACCAAATGGGCAAACAAGCGTGGTGCCATCACCCGCAATCAGGCACACGGTTCACCAGCCAACCTCATCGACTGCTATGCTGCTGTTGACATCCCGGAGATTGAAGGCTTTGGACTGACCGACTTCGGCATCAAGGGACTGCGCAAGGATCCGGGAAAGACCCGTCCTAACTTCAGCGACCTGAGTATGCTGAAATATGCCCCATCAGCAGCACACATCACCGGAAAGAAATATACATCCAGCGAAACCTTCACCTGGCTCACCGAGCACTTCCGCACATCCCTGAGCCAGATGAAACCGGATATGGACCTGATGTTCTGCGCCGGCGTAAACCACATGTTCTTCCATGGCACCGCCTATTCACCTAAGAACGATCCATGGCCAGGCTGGAAGTTCTATGCTTCGGTGGATATGAGTCCTACCAACAGTATCTGGCGCGACGCTCCGGAACTGATGAAGTACATCACCAACTGCCAGACCTATCTGCAGTGGGGACAGCCAGACAATGACTTCCTGGTTTATCTGCCGGTAAGAGATATGTGGCGCAAGGATACCAAGAACTGGCTGATGCAATTCGACATCCACAGTATGGCGAAGAAGGCACCGGAGTTTATCAAGGTGATTCTCGACATCGACAAGGCTGGATTCGACTGCGATTACATCAGCGACAAGTATCTCCGCACGTGTACCTTTAAGAATGGTATGATTGAAACAGCTGCCGGAACCCGATACAAGGGCATCATCATTCCTGGCAACAACATCATGCCAAGCGACGTGATTGAGCACATATCTGAATTGAAATCACAGGGAGCCAAGATTATCAAGGGCGACAACATCAAGGCAATGGAACAGGCAGCCCAGCCTGAAATGATGAGAAAGAACCTGGGCTTGAAGATGATTCGCCGCAACAACAGCATCGGCCATCATTACTTCATCGCCAACCTCACCAGCAAGGACATCGCTTCCAGTGTGGCTCTGGCCGTGAACGAGAAGCATGGCATCTGGTACAACCCTATGACGGGCGAATATCATGAGGCAACCATCGGCGACAAGGGCATCGAACTGAACCTGAAGAGTGGCGAGAGCCGCATCCTCATCACATCAAATAAGCCTGTAAGCGAATGGAAACTCGGTTCTAAGGTGAAGGTGAGCGAAAAGGAGAAGTTTGCGGCTGCGGATAGCAAGACCATCGACCTGACTGCCAATACCTGGAAGCTGTCGTTCACTGAGGATGCGCCTAAGGTAGGAGAAAACTTCAACCTGAAGGGCTTGAAGTCTTGGGAAGGCCTCAGCGACAAGGCGAAGGTGATGATGGGAACGGGTGTCTATGAAACTACCATCAAGCTATCGAAGGATGATGCCAACAAGCAGTGGGCCATCGACCTGGGTGATGTTCGCGAGAGTGCTCGTGTCTATATCAACGGCGAGTACGTGGGTTGCGCCTGGGCTGTGCCTTACATCCTCAACTGCCAGGACAAGCTGGTAAAGGGCAAGAACACCATCCGCATCGAGGTTACCAATCTGCCTGCCAACCGCATCGCAGAAATGGACCGCCAGGGCGTAAAGTGGCGCAAGATGAAGGAAATCAACGTGGTGGACATCAACTACAAGAAGACCACCTACGAGAAATGGACTCCTGTGCCAAGCGGCCTGAACAGCACCGTGAAACTCGTGGAAATCAAGTAAATATCACAAGTCAAGAATTATAGAATTTAAGAATTTTCATTCCATATCATCAGGAAAGAAGAAAAAATTCTCGTATTCTCTAAATTCTTGATAAAAAAAATAATAAACTAACATTAATAACAAGACAAATGAAGAAACTGATCTTATCATCGCTCTGCATGCTCATAGGCTTGACCTCAATGTCTGCCCAGAACGCATTGCAAAATGAAATTCTGGAAGTAGCTCATCGCACCAACAACTACTTCATGACGAAGTACAGCGACCCTACTCTCGACACATTCGTAAAGAAAGTCCGCACCAGCAACCTCTGGACCCGTGCCGTATATTACGAGGGATTGATGGCGCTTTACGAGATTGACCCTCAACAGCGCTATCTTGACTACACCGATAAATGGGCGGATTACCACAAATGGACTGCCCGTGGTAGCGTGAACGATACCGATGCCGACAACCAGTGCTGCCAGCAAACCTACATGGACCGCTACGTTCAGACAGGCGGCAAGAAGGACTTAAGCAAGGTAAAGGAGAACCTCGACCATCAGATGCACACCAACCGGGTAAACTACTGGACCTGGATTGATGCAATCCAGATGGCGATGCCAGCCTATGCCAAGTATGCCAAGATTACCGGTGAGCGCAAATACCTGGATTATGCGATGAATTCCTATAAATGGAGTCGTGATACCCTGGCTAACGGACTCTTCAACAAGAAAGAGGGGCTCTGGTGGAGAGACAAGGACTATGTGCCACCTTACAAGGAGAAGGATGGCAGCAACTGCTATTGGAGCCGTGGCAACGGTTGGGTATATGCAGCCCTGGTACGCGTGATGGAGACTCTGCCAAAGACAGACAAGTACTATCAGTATCTGAAGAAAGACTTTATCTTGATGAGTAAGGCTATCCTGAAGTGCCAGCGCGAAGATGGCTATTGGAACGTGAGCCTCGTTTGTCCAGCCAACTATGGCGGTCCTGAAATGACGGGTACAGGCCTCTTCCTCTATGGTATGGCATGGGGCGTTCAGCAGGGCATTCTTCCTAGAGCCACCTACCAGAAGGCGATGGACAAGGCATGGAAGGCGCTTGCCGCATCTGTTCACGAGGATGGTTTCATCGGCTACAACCAGGGCACAGGAAAGGAGCCATCAGCCGGTCAGCCAGTCACCTTCACCTCAGTCCCAGACTTTGAGGATTACGGCACCGGTTGCCTCCTGCTAGGCGCCGCAGAGTATTACAAGCTTGTAAAGGGAAAAAAGTAAAAAGGCTTTTTAAAGGTAAAAGGGTAAAAAGGTAAAAGCCCAAAAGCTAAAAAGCTCCCCTTCCCCCTTTACGCCCCCGTTCCCAGCTATTCCATCGCTGGTCCCCCAAGTCTAGATCTTTAAAAAAGAACAAATCATGAAGAAATATATCTGGCTGATGGCTTGCCTGGTGGCGTTTTCGCCACTAAGCGCCAACGCCGCAAAGAAACAGAAGAAAGCAAAGAAGGCACAAACCGAGCTTTGGCCTGATGGCACAAAGATGGATGCCTGGTTCAGCAACGCCCAGAAGGTGAACGTGGATACCCTGGGCAAGAAATACGTCCTCACCGACTATGGCGTAAAGACGGATAGTACCCTGATTCAGACCAAGGCTATCCAGGCGGTCATCGATCGTGCTGCCCAAGATGGCGGTGGTGTTATCGTGGTGCCTGCCGGAACCTATCAGAGCGGTGCCCTCTTCTTCAAGCCAAAGACCCATCTCTATGTTTCAGAAGGCGGAAAACTGAAAGGTAGCAATCGCATCGCCAACTTCCCTGTGGTAGAAACCCGCATCGAAGGCGAGACCTGCAAATACTTCTCCGCCTTCATCAATGCCGATAAATGCAACGGCTTCACCATCGCCGGTCCGGGTACCATCGATGGAAATGGTTATCACTACTGGGAGGAGTTCTGGATTCGCCGCACCTGGAACCGACAGTGCACCAACAAGGATGCACAGCGCCCTCGCCTCGTCTATATCAGCAACTCCAGCAACGTAACCTTGCAGGATGTGCATATCCAGAACAGTCCGTTCTGGACCAACCACATCTACCGTTGCGACCATGTCCGCTTCCTGGGCTGCACCATCTTCGCCCCTACCAGTGGCATGCGGGCACCAAGCAGCGACGCCATCGACATTGATGTCTGTCACGATGTACTGGTGGAAGGCTGCAACATGAGCGTAAACGATGATGCCATCGCCATCAAGGGCGGAAAGGGAACCTGGGCAGACCAGGCACCGGAGAACGGTCCTGTATATAATGTACTCATCCAGAACTGCACCTATGGTAGAGTGCACGGATGCTTAACCCTTGGCAGCGAAAGCATAAAAGACCGCAACATCGTATTGCGCAACATCAAGGTAGGCAATGCGCAGCGCGTGCTTTGGTTGAAGATGCGTCCTGATACTCCTCAGCATTACGAGTATGTAACGGTGGATAATATCCAGGGCAAGACCGGCAGTTTCCTCGTCATCCGTCCATGGACCCAGTTCTTCAAGCCAGGCGATCGCAAGGACATGCCGTTGAGCCAGTGCAACAACATCACGATGAAGAATATCCAGATGGATTGTGACAACTTCTTCGATGTAGGAACAAGCGATAAATACCGTCTGGTAGATTTTACCTTCGAGAACATCAACTGCACCGACAAGAAGATGGCATTCGATGCCAATCTCATCGAGAACACCGTAGCAAAGAAAGTGAATATCACTCCTCGCGAAAAGAGCAACGGATTGAAGACCACCGGCGATGCCGACGGGTTGAAATAAAGCATCTATTTATAGAAAACAACACAGAAACGGGCTTTATTCCTAGGAATAAGGCTCGTTTTGCTTTTTTATATCATTCCTTATTTCTTTTTACCTCTTAAAATTAGGCTGTTCCAATTATTTTGCTTAATTTTGCCTGCAAAATAATTTTGAATAAGAAAAAGATTGATATAAAAGGTATAACAAAGAGCTTCGGCTCCCTGCAGGTACTCAAGGGCATCGACCTGCATATTGACAAGGGCGAAGTGGTTAGTATCGTCGGACCTAGTGGTGCCGGCAAGACCACTCTTCTCCAGATTATCGGTACCCTCGACAAGCCAGATAGTGGCAGCATAGAGGTGGACGGCATTGATGTGCGCAGC
>NZ_JBQKLN010000039.1:0-37725 GCF_052116205.1 Prevotella sp. Sow4_E9_plate
GGAATCTGAAAGAAGCTGGCGGCAAACATCTGACCTAACGTACAGAAACTTCATATAAGGCATTTGACCATGGATGAGATTGCCACACAAATCAAAGTCCTATAGCTATTCAGAATGGTTGGTGTAAATGAAGTGGGTATAAGATGGAAAGAATAAGCCCTTATCCGAGGAGGTCTCACGGACATGGCGATTAGTTGCCTTTACGAAAGTCATGGAGTAAAGCTTGCCGTGAGAAGTCAGCAGATGCCATAGTAGTGGAGTTCTCGATAACGCTCCATGAAGGGCAGAACCTATAAATTAAACGATAGTAATTGAAACGTACCTTATGAAGGAAAGAATGCAGAAAACATTTGCAGAAGTCAAGGGCTGCCCACAGAAAGATAGGACGGAATCCGAAGGATATGTGGGAGCGCAGACCTTCATGTGGATATGTGAAGACAACATCGTGGAAGTACCATTCGACAAGGAACACCTGTTGGAGCGCATCATCAGTCCTGATAACCTACTCAAAGCCTACAAGGCAGTGCAACGTAACAGGGGCTGTAGCGGTATCGACAAGATGTCATGTGAGCAAATGCCCCCTTGGCTCTTGGCTAACAAGGATGCCCTAATCCGTTCCTTGCTTGACGGTTCATACCGTCCGAACCCAGTAAAAAGGGTAGAGATACCCAAAGACAATGGCAAGATGCGCCTGTTGGGCATCCCCACGGTTATAGACCGTCTGGTTCAACAAGCCATCAACCAGACCCTAACTCCCATCTATGAGCGTCAATTCTCTCCAGGAAGCTACGGCTTCCGTCCGAGAAGAGGCTGCCATGATGTCCTAAGAGGTGCTCAGAAAATAATCGATGATGGCTACATTTATGTGGTTGACCTCGACTTGGAGCGTTTCTTCGACACGGTGAGCCACAGTAAACTCATAGAAATCCTCAGCCGCACGATAAAGGACGGTAGGGTGATAAGCCTTATCCACAAATATCTCCGCAGTGGTGTGATGAGCAAAGGTATGTTCGAGGCAAGTGAGGAAGGCACTCCCCAAGGAGGACCGTTAAGTCCGCTTTTGAGCAACATCATGCTCAACGAGTTGGACAAGGAACTCACAAGCCGAGGTCTCCCTTTTGTCCGCTATGCCGATGACTCGATGAAATTTTGTAAGTCCAAGCGTGCAGCCAAACGCGTGAAGGAATCTGTAACCCGCTTCATCGAAGGAAAACTTCATCTGAAGGTGAACAGGGACAAGACAGTTGTGTCCTATGTGCAAGGTGTGAAATACCTTGGTTACTCCTTTTATGTAATGCAAGGCAAATGCCAACTCACGGTACACCCAAAAGCCAAATCCAGGATGAAAGCCAAACTCAAGGAGTTGACTTCCCGAAGCAATGGCTGGGGATATGCCAAGAGGAAGCAAAAACTAGAAGAGTACATAAGGGGGTGGGTAGGTTACTATCACCTCGCCAACATGAAACGTTTCCTCATGGAAACTGACGAGTGGCTAAGGCGACGGCTACGTATGTGTATATGGAAGTCGTGGAAGAGGGTAAAAACGAGAATTGCCAACGTGATAAAGTGTGGTATAGATAAGTACCAAGCTTACATGTGGGGCAATAGTCGTTTGGGGGATTGGCGCATAGCTGGCAGTTACATACTAAGTCGTGCGATAACCAACGAAAAGTTGAGTATGGCAGGCTATGCTACATTGATGGGTTCATACATCGAATGGCACCCAAAATAGGAACCGCCGTATGCGGAACCGCATGTACGGTGGTGTGAGAGGTCGGAAAACGAAAGTAGGAGAAAAACTACTTCGTTTTCCTCCTACTCGATTTTTTTTTGTATCTTTGCAGCATGATTTGGACGGATAGGATAAGACAGGTGAAGATTTATCTGGTGATAGCAGCGGTATTGATTGCTGTCGCCTCGCTCGTTGTATCCCATCTCCTAGTCCGTGACCTGGCTCTGGAGGAGCGAAACCGGATGGAGGTTTGGGCGGAAGCCATGCGCTCCCTCAATACGGCAGATGATAATACCGACTTGAATCTCGTCCTTAAAGTTATCAATGAGAACAATTCGATTCCTGTCATCGTTATGGATTCTCAAAATCGGGCACAGACCTTCCGTAATATTAAGGTCACAGGCAAGGATTATGAGGATAGTTTAAGAAATGCTGCCATACTGGGGAAATCACTCTTGTCAAAAGGGAAGAATATAAAGATAGAATTGGATGACTCTACTCATGACTATATTCAAGTATGCTACGATGAATCATTGATGATTCGTCGCCTTTCTGCTTATCCTTATATTCAGCTTGGAGTGGTGATGATATTTGTGGTCATCGCCATCTTTGCGTTGCTTACTTCCAAGAAAGCAGAACAGAATAAGGTATGGGTGGGATTATCGAAGGAAACGGCTCATCAGTTAGGTACGCCTATTTCCAGTCTGATGGCTTGGCTAGAAATCCTGAAGATGAATCATCCAGACGATAATCTGATACCCGAGATGGATAAGGATATCAGGAGACTCCAATTGATTGCTGATAGATTCTCAAAGATAGGTTCCCTTCCAGAACCGGTTCCGGCTAGTCTGAATGAGGTGATGGATCATGTCATCGATTATATGGACCGCCGTACTTCCAAGAAGGTGAAGATGGTGAAAATCTTTCCTGAACATGACATTATCGTCAAGATGAATGCTTCGCTCTTTGAATGGGTCATAGAGAACCTTTCCAAGAACGCAGTGGATGCCATGGGCGTTGATGGTGGTATGATTATCCTGAGAGTGGACGAGATGCTGGATAAAGCGATTATTGAAGTGGAAGATACAGGTAAGGGAATTCTGAAAAAAAATCTGAAGAATATATTTCGCCCGGGATTCACCACCAAGAAGCGAGGATGGGGCCTTGGACTTTCGCTTGCCAAGAGGATTGTAGAAGAATATCATCATGGAAAAATATGGGTGAAAAGTAGCGAGGTTGGTAAGGGAACTACCTTCAGAATAGAACTGAAGAAGGAATAATAGGGCGATATTTTACCTCAAAAAGGGTAATTATCGGACAATAATCGGTTAATAATGAGAGATTTTAGTGATTTTTACATAAAAAATTATTTTATCTCAAAAAATATTTGTAACTTTGCAGCCCGAAACCAATATGGTATATATTGAATTTATGTGTAATATAGAGTCTTATAAGATTGATTTGAAAGCTTTGCCCCAGGGAGTAACAAATCTGGAGTTCAAGCTAGACGATGAATACTTTCAGGCAATAGATGCTCCTGACATTCAGAGAGGCGAGCTGAAGAGTAGTCTGTCCATTAACAGGACGGACGATTTCTATGAGCTCAATTTTCATACAGAGGGAGTGGTACACATACCATGCGACATCTGTCTGGACGATATGGATCAAGATATTGAAACCGATGATAGACTCGTCGTTAAGTTCGGAGAAGAATACTCAGAAGAAGATGACCTCGTGATTGTGGCCGAGAACGAAGGAATACTCGATATCTCGTGGTTCATCTATGAATTTATAGACCTCAACATTCCCATCAAGCATGTGCATGCACCTGGAAAATGCAACCCTGCTATGATTGAAATGCTTCAACAGCATTCTGCCGCCCGAAGCGGTGAGGAAGAAGAGGAAACTGTAGATCCACGCTGGGCAGCTCTATTAAAATTAAAAAAGTAAAATTCAAAAATTAAAACATTTAAAAAATTATGGCACATCCTAAAAGAAGACAGTCAAAGACACGTACACTTAAGAGAAGAACTCATGATAAGGCAGTAGCTCCTACATTGGCAGTTTGCCCTAACTGTGGTGCATACTATGTATACCACACTGTTTGCCCTACTTGCGGTTACTATCGTGGTAAGGTTGCAATCGTTAAGGAAGCAGCTGAATAATGGGTAAAATCAATGCTGTAATCACTGGTGTTGGTGGATACGTTCCTGACTATATCCTCAATAACGAGGAGTTGTCACGCATGGTTGATACTACAGATGAGTGGATTACCACACGTGTAGGTATCAAGGAACGTCGCATTCTCACAGAAGAAGGTCTCGGAACCAGCTACTTGGCTCGTAAAGCTGCAAAGCAGTTGATTCAGAAGACTGGCGTAGATCCAGACACAATCGATGCACTGATTGTGACAACCACCACACCAGACTACAAGTTCCCTTCTACAGCATCTATCGTCCTCGGTAAGCTCGGACTGAAGAACGCTTTTGCATTCGACTTCTCTGCAGCTTGCTGTGGATTCTTGTACACCCTGGATGTTGCAGCTAGCATGATTCAGAGTGGTAGATACAAGAAAATCATCGTTATCGGTGCTGATAAGATGTCTTCACTTGTTGACTACACAGACCGCGCTACTTGCGTACTCTTCGGAGATGGTGCTGGTGCAGTTCTTGTAGAGGCAACAGAGGAAGAGAACATAGGTGTACAGAACTCATACCTTCGTACCGACGGACAAGGCTTGCCTTTCCTCCACATGAAGGCTGGTGGTTCTGTCTGCCCTCCTTCACACTTCACTGTAGATCATCGTTTGCATTATCTTTATCAGGAAGGTCGTACCGTGTTCCGTTACGCAGTAACCGACATGAGCAACGACGTGATGAAGATCATGGAGATGAACAATCTCAAGGCTGAAGATGTGAACTGGGTGATTCCACACGAGGCCAACCTCCGTATCATCGAGGCTGTGACCAAGCGTGCGGGAATTCCACTTGACAAGGTGGTAGTTAACATCGACCATTATGGAAATACCAGTGCGGCAACAATCCCATTGGCACTCTGGGATGCAGAGAGTCAGTTGAAGAAGGGCGACAACGTCATCTTCACAGCATTCGGTGCAGGATTCGTACACGGTGCATCATTCTATAAGTGGGCATACGATGGTGCTGCTTATGGCAAGTAAGACATATTAAAATAGGATAGAATAATTATCTATATAAGGAAACGCATCTTTCTTATTTCATCTCAACAAAAGTGAACTAAGCAAGGATGCGTTTCTTTAGCTTCATGCCAGGTTCTGGCAAACTCATTTAAACATTTCGTTTCAATCAATTTTTTTATCGTATGCATAAAGCAGGTTTCGTTAATATCGTGGGTAATCCTAATGTGGGTAAGAGTACGCTGATGAATCAGTTGGTGGGCGAGCGTATCAGCATCGCTACCTTCAAGGCGCAGACCACTCGTCATCGTATCATGGGTATCGTGAATACCGATGATATGCAAATCGTGTTTTCAGATACCCCTGGCGTCTTGAAGCCAAACTACAAGATGCAGGAGATGATGCTCGCCTTCTCGGAGAGTGCGCTGGCTGATGCCGATGTTTTGCTTTATGTTACTGATGTGATAGAGAATCCTGAGAAGAACATCGACTTCCTGGAAAAGGTCAAGAAGATGAAGATTCCGGTGCTCCTGCTCATCAACAAAATTGACCAGAGCGACCCAAAGAAACTGGGTGACATTGTAGAGAAGTGGCATTCGCTCTTGCCGAATGCTGAGATTCTTCCTATCTCTGCGAAAAACAAGTTTGGCGTGGATATGCTCTTGAAGCGCATCAAGGAGTTGTTACCTGAGTCACCTGCGTTCTTCGACAAGGACCAGTTGACCGATAAGCCAGCCCGCTTCTTCGTTTCGGAAATTATTCGAGAAAAGATACTTCTCTATTATGATAAGGAGATTCCTTATGCTGTAGAGGTTAGAGTGGAGTGGTTCAAGGAAGATGATACCCGTATCCACATCAATGCCGTCATCTACGTGGAGCGTGATTCCCAGAAGGGCATCATCATTGGTCACCAGGGTGTGGCGCTCAAGAAGGTGAATACTGAAAGCCGCAAGGCTTTGGAAAAATTCTTCGGCAAGAAGATTTTCCTGGAAACCTTTGTAAAGGTTGATAAAGACTGGCGCAGTTCGCAGCGAGAACTCGACGCCTTCGGATATAATCCGGAATAATAGATAGTGATTAGTGATTAATGATTAGCACAGTTCTAATAACTAATCACTAATATCGACTTCCCCTCCCTGAATGTAATCGAGGGAGTGACTCTCGCCAGAGGGGCGAGGGCCGGAGTAAGGTCAGCTTCGGCAAATTATTAACTTGGATGCAGAGACCACATCCTTGAATACCTCCTCAAAGGAAGGAGGCTGAATGACTTATTATGGCAAATTTAGTAGCAATCGTAGGTCGCCCTAACGTGGGTAAATCTACTTTATTCAATCGTTTGACTCAATCTCGCCGCGCTATCGTGAGCGATACGGCAGGTACTACACGCGACCGTCAGTATGGTAAGTGCAGCTGGAACGGCAGAGAATTCTCTGTGGTGGATACCGGTGGATGGGTCGTAAAATCAGATGACATTTTCGAGGATGCTATCCGCAAGCAGGTGTTGGTAGCTACCGAAGAGGCCGACCTGGTTCTCTTCCTGGTAGACGTGAACACCGGTTTGACCGACTGGGATGAGGACGTAGCCCTGATCTTGCGTCGTGCCAAACTGCCTGTAATCCTTGTGGCAAACAAGGTGGACAACAGTGCTGAATACTATCAGGCTGCCGAGTTCTATAAGTTGGGCTTGGGCGACCCTCAGTGTATCAGTGCCGCAACAGGTGGCGGTACGGGTGACTTGCTCGACATCATATTAGACAAGCTTCAGGATAATCCTGAGGAAGCTATCGAGGAAGACATCCCTCGTTTCGCTGTGGTAGGCCGTCCTAATGCCGGCAAGAGCAGTATTATCAATGCCTTCATCGGTGAAGATAGAAACATCGTTACCGAGATTGCAGGTACTACCCGTGACAGTATCTATACCCGTTACGACAAGTTCGGCTTCGATTTCTACCTGGTAGATACAGCTGGTATCCGCCGTAAGAACAAGGTGAGTGAGGAATTGGAGTTCTATTCTGTGATGCGTTCCATCCGTGCCATTGAGAACAGTGATGTCTGCATCCTTATGCTTGATGCAACCCGTGGTATCGAGACCCAGGATATGAATATCTTCCAGTTGATCCAGAAGAATAACAAGAGTCTGGTGGTAGTAGTGAACAAGTGGGACCTGGTAGAGGAGAAGAACCAGAAGGTGATTGATACCTTTGAGAATGCCATCCGCAATCGTATGGCTCCATTCGTGGATTTCCCTATCATCTTTGCTTCTGCATTGACCAAGCAGCGCATCTTCCGTGTATTGGAAACAGCCAAGGAGGTTTACCTGAACCGCAAGATTCATATCGGTACTTCCAAGCTTAATGAGGTGATGTTGCCTATCATCGAGGCTTATCCTCCTCAGAGCGTGAAGGGTAAGTACATCAAGATTAAGTACTGCACCCAGTTGCCTAACACCACGATTCCATCGTTCGTGTTCTATGCCAACTTGCCACAGTATGTAAAGGAAAACTATCGCCGCTTCCTGGAGAACAAGATTCGTGACAACTGGTCATTGCATGGTTGTCCAATCAATGTTTTCATTCGTCAGAAGTAGAATTGAAGTGAAGAATGAAGTGTGAAGAATCAAGATGAAGAAACTTTTGATTTTTATGATAATAAGTATGGGGTTAGGACTTTCTTCCTGCAAGGAGGAGCGTCCTGACCCTTCTTACTTTGCCGGCATCGCCGCAAAGGGGTATTATGACTTACTTTTAGAGGGTAAATATGAGGAGTATGTTGCAGGTTTCAATCAACCTTATCGTATTCCTAAAGGTTATCATGACCAGTTGTTACTGAATGCCCAAATGTATGTAGAGCAACAGCAGGATGAACACAAGGGCATGAGTAAGGTGGATATTCTGAGTGCCAAGGCTGATACCGCCCGTCATGTAGCCGATGTCTTTCTGCGGATATCTTACGGTGACAGTACCAAGGAACAGATTATTGTTCCGATGATTGAAGTAAAGGGCGAATGGAAAATGAGATAATTTGATTTTTAAATAAGCTCATAAAAAAAGAGGGTGTGTCATAAGTTTATGATTCACCCTCTTCTTGTTGTTGGAAAAGCTAGGATATATTGTTGGAAAAGCTAGGATATGTTGTTGAGATAGTCAGTATCTCCGGTCGCACAACAGCTGTTGTGCGCTTGCATAACAACTGATATGCGCATGCACACCAGCTGTTGTGCATGCGGTGGTCAACTGTTATGCGCCAACTATTATCCAGACTTATGCCACACCCCTTTTTTTATAAGGAATCTGCTTATTTGTTATTTTTCATTTCCACTTCCTTGACCTTGCGGAACAGATCAGAAGCAAAGACGAGATCATTTAGTTTTTCGTTGGTTGAGCTCATCACCTGGGTTTTGTTTCCTTGCCATTCTTTCTGACCTTGGTAGATGAAACAGATATTTTCACCAATGCCCATCACGGAATTCATGTCGTGTGTATTGATGATGGTAGTCATGTTAAACTCCTTGGTGATGCCAGAGAGTAACTCATCGATAACAAGCGAAGTCTTAGGGTCCAGACCAGAGTTCGGCTCATCACAGAAAAGATATTTAGGATTCATGACGATAGCACGTGCAATGGCCACACGTTTCTGCATACCGCCAGAAATTTCTCCAGGATATTTCTGTTGAGCTTCTATCAGGTTTACTCTGTCAAGACATTCCTGTGCTCGTTTAATGCGTTCTCTATAGGTCTTGTTTGAAAACATATCCAATGGAAACATCACGTTCTCTAATACGTTGAGCGAATCAAAGAGGGCTGCACTTTGGAAAATCATTCCCATCTCTCTGCGCATCAACACCTTTTCTTTCTTACTCATGTTTACAAAGTCGCGACCGTCGTAGAGCACCTGTCCGCTAGTAGGTTCCAGGAGTCCAACGAGGTTCTTCATCAATACAGTCTTTCCGGAACCGCTCTGACCGATGATCAGGTTGGTCTTACCCGTTTCAAACTGTACGCTGATATGATCGAGTACGGTCTTGTCGCCGAATGATTTCGTTAGATTTTTTACTTCTATCATGATTATGAAAGGATTTGAGTGAGAAATACGTCAGAGAACAGAATCAGTACGCTGGAACTGACAACGGCATCGGTTGAGGATTTACCTACTTCTACCGAACCACCCTCTACGGTGTATCCGAAGTAGGAGGAAACACTCGCTATGATGAATGCGAAGAAGAGACTCTTGATGATACTCATCCACACAAACCATTGGTTGAAGGAATGCTGGAGACCCAGCGTGAGGTCATCCGGTGGCAGGATATGCCCGATATACGCAGTTCCATACGCTCCGATGATACCCATTCCCGAGCTGAAGATAACCAGGAACGGCATGATGGTAACCAGACCGAGAATCTTTGGCAGAATCAGATAGCATGCCGAGTTGACACCCATGATGTCGAGTGCGTCAATCTGCTGGGTTACTCGCATGGTGCCCAACTCAGAAGCGATGTTGGACCCCACCTTTCCGGCGAGAATCAGACACATGATGCTGGAAGAGAACTCGAGGAGCATAATCTCGCGGGTGGTGTAGCCCGATACCCATCGGGGCATCCATGGACTCTGGATGTTGAGCTTCATCTGGATACAGATTACCGCACCGATGAAGAACGAGATGAGGAGGACGATACCGATGGAATCGACACCCAGTTGCTGCATTTCCTTGATATACTGTTTGAGGAACATGCGCATTCGCTCAGGTCGAGAGAATGAGCGTCCCATCAGTATCAGATATTTACCGAAGGTGGTAAGCCATTTTTCTATTATCATGTCAATCAATTATGCTTTTGATGGCTCAATTATCCAAGAAATGAGCCGTTTCTTATTAAATTATGGTGCAAAATTAACCAAAATCCTCTAAAAAACTGCAATATTGTGAATAGTTTTTGAATTTATAACCGTTATTTCCATGTTTTTTAGTATTTTTGCAACCAAATTAGCTAATTATGGACGAAAATATGAATATAGATCAGCCTGCAAACCAAGAAGGTTTGGTGCTGAGAACCGAAGGCTTGGTGAAACGTTATGGCAAGCGAACAGTTGCCAATGGAGTTTCCATCAATGTAAAGCAAGGTGAAATTGTGGGTTTGCTGGGACCGAATGGTGCTGGTAAGACCACGTCTTTCTATATGACAACCGGACTGGTGGTACCTAATGAGGGACATGTATATTTGGGTGATCAGGAGATAACCAGTTATCCTGTTTATAAGAGAGCCCGTGCGGGTATCGGCTATCTGCCTCAGGAAGCCAGCGTATTCCGTAAGATGAGTGTTGAAGACAATATTATGTCTGTACTCGAGATGACCGGCAAGCCACGCGATTACCAGAAGGCTAAGTTGGAGAGTCTCATCAAGGATTTTGACTTGCAGAAGGTGCGTAAGAACTTGGGTGACCAACTCTCTGGAGGTGAGCGCCGTCGTGTAGAGATAGCCCGCTGTCTGGCAAACGATCCTAAGTTTATCATGCTCGATGAGCCGTTTGCCGGTGTCGACCCTATTCAGGTAGAAGAGATTCAGCATATTGTGTGGAAATTGAAGTATCGCAATATCGGTATTCTCATTACCGACCACAATGTGGATGAGACGCTTACCATTACCGATCGCGCCTATCTTCTCTTTGAAGGTCGCATTCTTTTTCAGGGTACTCCAGAGGAGTTGGCAGAGAATAAAACGGTGAAGGAGAAGTATCTTACCACCAGCTTTGTACTCCGCAAGAAGGACTTCCAACTGCTTGATGAGCAGAAAAAAGTGCGTGAAGAGAGTGAATAAGGTTAAAAAAACAAATTTTTTCTATTATATATTAGGTATATCCATTAAAAATGCGTAATTTTGCAAGCCGATTGTGTGGAGGACTCACCCCAACAACTGCTTGGAATGCCTAAACCAATTGAAAGAGAAATAATTAATAATAATAAAAATAAAAAATCAAGATGAAAGTTTCATTTGAAAATCCTGACAAGATTAATGGTCTTTTGACTCTCGTAGTAGAGGAAGAGGACTACAAGAATGAGGTTGAGAAGACCTTGAAAGACTACCGTAAAAAGGCTAATGTTCCAGGTTTCCGTCCTGGTCAGGCTCCTATGGGTATGATTAAGCGCCAGTTTGGTCCTTCTGTAAAGATGGAGGCTATCAACAAGATCGTAGGCCAGGAGATTTACAAGTACGTACAGGAAAACAAGATTCAGATGCTCGGTGAGCCTCTCCCATCAGAGAAGCAGGAGCCAGCTGACTTGGAGAATGGTACTACGTTCACATTTATGTTTGATATCGCTGTTGCACCTGAGTTCAAGGTAACTCTCAACGGTCGCGACAAGGTAGATTACTATAACATCAAGGTTGACGATAAGATTCTCGACCAGCAGGTAGAGATGTACGCTCAGCGTGCAGGTAGCTACGAGAAGGGTGAGAAGTATGAGGAGAACGACCTGTTGAAGGGTGATATCCGTGAGCTCGATGAGAATGGTAACACCAAGGAAGGTGGTATCACTGTAGAGGGCGCTATCCTGATGCCTAGCTACATCAAGGTAGAGGAGCAGAAGAATCTCTTCAATGATGCTAAGCTTGGTGATGTAATCACATTCAACCCTAAGAAGGCTTACCCAGAGAACGATACTGAGGTTTCTTCACTCTTGAAGATTGAGCGTGAGGCTGTAGCTGACTTGGAGTCTGAGTTCAGCTTCCAGATCACAGAGATCCAGCGTTTCAAGAAGCACGAGGTTAACGAGGAGCTCTTCAAGCAGGTTCTCGGTGAGGATACTGACGTGAAGGACGAGGCTGCTTTCCGTGCTAAGATTGCTGAGGGCTTGCAGGAGCAGTTGGTTAACGACTCTGACTACAAGTTCATCCTTGACGTTCGTGAGCACTGCGAGAAGAAGGTTGGTGAGTTGACATACCCAGACGCACTCTTGAAGCGTATCATGTTGGCTAACAACAAGGATAAGGGCGAGGAGTTTGTAGAGAAGAACTACGAGCAGAGCATCAAGGAGTTGACATGGCACCTCATCAAGGAGCAGCTCATCCAGGCTCAGGAGATTAAGGTGAACGACGAGGACATCAAGGAGACAGCTAAGGAAGCTGCTCGTGCTCAGTTCGCTCAGTATGGTATGACCAACATTCCTGAGGAGTATATCGAGAACTATGCAAACGAGATTCTCAAGAAGGGTGAGTCTGTTGATGCATTGGTAGACCGTTCTATCGATCGCAAGTTGGCTGAGGCTCTTAAGAAGGCTGTAAAACTCAACGAAAAAGAGATTTCTGTAGAGGATTTCAACAAGATGATGCAGGAATAACATTTTTTAGAAAAAAAACTTCAAATAATTACGAGGTTATCGACTTTTTTTATTATCTTTGTTCCACCGAACGGGATAATGAGGTCGATAACCTCGTTTTTTGTTCTTAATTTTGAAGAAAAAAAGTAATTAGATATGAACGATTTTAGAAAATATGCTACCAAGCATCTTGGTATGAACGGTATGGTGCTTGATGACGTAATGAATGCTCAGGCAAAGTATTTGAATCCTTACATCCTGGAGGAGCGCCAGTTGAACGTTACCCAGATGGATGTGTTCTCACGTTTGATGATGGACCGTATCATCTTCCTTGGTACTGAGATTGATGATTATACAGCCAATACGCTTCAGGCACAGTTGCTTTATCTGGACTCTGTAGATAGTACTCAGGATATTTCTATCTATCTCAACAGTCCTGGAGGTAGTGTCACTGCAGGTCTGGGTATTTATGATACCATGCAGTTTATCACCAGCGATGTAGCTACCATCTGTACCGGTATGGCTGCATCTATGGCTGCTGTGCTGTTGGTGTCTGGTCAGGAGGGAAAGCGTTCTGCCTTGCCTCATAGCCGTGTGATGATTCATCAGCCATTGGGTGGTGTTCAGGGTCAGGCATCTGATATCGAAATCGAGGCTCGCGAAATTCTGAAGATGAAGAAAGAACTCTATACCATTATTTCTGAGCACTCTCATACTCCATACGACAAGGTTTATGCTGACAGCGACCGTAACTACTGGATGACTGCCGAGGAGGCTAAGGAGTATGGTATGATTGATAACGTGTTGATACGTAAGTAATAAATAATATGCCAAAGAAGAAAGTTTGTAGCTTCTGTGGAAGAGGCGAAAATGAAGTAAAATTGCTCATCACGGGTGTAGATGGCTACATTTGTGAGAATTGTGCTCAGCAGGCTTATGAAATTGTTGAGTCTACTGGAGTCATGCACCAGCAGAATGCGGGTGAAAAGTTCGCATTGAAAAAGGTTCCAAAGCCAATGGAAATCAAGGAGTATCTGGATGAATACATCATTGGTCAGGATCAGGCTAAGCGCAGTATGGCTGTGGCTGTTTACAATCATTATAAGAGATTGCAGCAGCCTGTCAGCGATGATGGTGTTGAGATTGAAAAGAGCAATATTATTATGGTGGGAAGTACAGGTACTGGTAAAACCCTGTTGGCTCGTACTATAGCCAAGTTGCTGGATGTGCCTTTTACCATCGTTGATGCTACTGTTTTTACAGAGGCTGGTTATGTTGGTGAGGATGTGGAAAGTATCTTGTCCCGCTTGCTCCAGGTTTCTGATTATAATGTAGAGGCTGCCCAGAGAGGCATCGTCTTTATTGATGAGATTGATAAGATTGCCCGTAAGAGCGATAACCCTTCCATCACCCGTGATGTAAGTGGCGAGGGTGTGCAGCAGGGCCTTCTTAAACTTTTGGAAGGTACCATGGTTAATGTGCCGCCAAAGGGTGGAAGAAAGCATCCTGACCAGGATTATATCCATGTAGATACCAAGAACATCCTGTTTATCTGCGGTGGTGCCTTCGATGGTATCGAGCGCAAGATAGCACAGCGTCTCAATACCCATGTGGTGGGATATAATTCTGTACAGAATGTGGCTAAGATTGACAAGGCTGACTTGATGAAGTATATCTTGCCTCAAGACTTGAAGTCTTTTGGCTTGATACCGGAAATTATCGGTCGTCTGCCTGTACTTACCTATCTCAATCCTCTGGATAGAGAGGCTTTGCGTAAGATATTGGTTGAGCCGAAGAATTCCATTGTCAAGCAGTATATCAAACTCTTCGAGATGGATGGCATCAAGCTGTCTTTCACGGAAGAGACTTTTGACTACTTGGTTGATAAGGCCGTAGAATATAAATTGGGTGCCAGAGGACTTCGCTCCATCGTGGAGGCAGTGATGATGGACGCCATGTTTGAGATTCCTTCTAAGAAAGTGAAGTCTTTCGAGGTTACCTTGGAGTATGCCAAGGCTCAGCTCGACAAGGCTCATCTCGGACAGATGGAATCTGCATAAGTTGGTTGGGGGATTCTTCCCCCAGCTGATTTCTAATTACCATAAGACATAAAATGAGAAAATAATATTAGGTGGATATGACAGAACAGGTTAGTCTAACAGGACAGTTGAAGCACTACTTTGGTTTCGATTCGTTTAAAGGTGATCAGGAGGCAATCATCAGGAATCTGATGGAGGGCCATGACATTTTTGTATTGATGCCTACTGGTGGTGGCAAAAGCTTGTGTTACCAATTACCTTCCTTGATTATGGAAGGTACAGCTATCGTGATTTCTCCATTGATAGCCCTGATGAAGAATCAGGTGGATGTTATCAATGGCTTGAGCGAGAGTGATGGTGTGGCACATTATCTTAACTCTTCATTGAATAAGTCTGCAATAGAGAAGGTCAAGAGTGATATCTTGTCAGGTAAAACGAAATTGCTTTATGTGGCTCCGGAGTCCTTGACAAAGGAGGATAACGTGGAGTTCCTGAAGACCATCAAGATTTCTTTCTATGCTGTAGATGAGGCTCATTGTATTTCTGAGTGGGGACATGATTTCCGCCCTGAGTATCGTCGTATCCGTCCTATTGTTAACGAGATTGGGCAGGCTCCGGTCATTGCTCTTACTGCTACGGCTACCGACAAGGTGCGCACGGATATCAAGAAGAATCTGGGTATTCTGGATGCATTGGAGTATAAAAGCTCGTTCAACAGACCTAATCTGTATTATGAAGTGCGCCAGAAAACCAATGATGTTGACCGCCAGATCATCAAGTTTATCCGTCAGCATCCTGGTAAGAGCGGCATCATCTATTGTCTTTCCCGTAAGAAGGTTGAGGAGTTGGCAGAAGTTTTGAAGGCCAATGAAATCAAGGCTGCGCCTTATCATGCGGGCCTTGATTCTGCTACCCGTTCCCAGACTCAGGATGACTTCCTGATGGAGAAGATTGATGTCATCGTTGCCACCATTGCCTTCGGTATGGGTATTGACAAGCCGGATGTGCGTTTTGTCATCCACTATGATATTCCTAAGAGTCTCGAGGGATATTATCAGGAGACTGGACGTGCCGGACGTGATGGCGGTGAAGGCATCTGTATTGCTTTCTATTGTAGAAAGGACTTGAGAAAGCTGGAGAAGTTTATGGAGAATAAGCCGGTGGCAGAACAGGATATCGGTAGACAGCTGTTGCAGGAGACAGCTGCCTATGCCGAATCATCCGTTTGTCGCCGTAAGATGCTGCTCCATTATTTTGGTGAGGAATACGGTGAGGAAAATTGCCATAACTGCGACAACTGTCTCCATCCTACTGAAAAGGTGGAGGCTAAGGATAACCTGCTTGTTGTCCTGAAGGCTGTCAAGGCAGTGAAGGAGAATTTCCGACAGGAATATATTATTGATTTCGTGAAAGGTAGGGGTACTGACGATATCGTATCCCATAAGCATGACGAACTGGATGAGTTTGGCTCCGGCGAGGATATGGATGCCAAGTTATGGAATCCGGTCATCCGCCAGGCTTTGATTGCAGGTTTTCTCAAGAAAGATGTCGAGAATTACGGACTTCTTAAATTGACAGCTGCCGGTAAGCGCTATATCAGCAATCCTCAGTCTTTCATGATCGTTGCCGACAAGGAGTTTAAGGATGATTATGTAGAGACCACTCATGAGGGTGGAACAGGTGCGCTTGATCCTGCATTGTACAACATGCTGAAGGATTTGCGCAAGACTGTTGCCAAGAAGCATCATCTGCCTCCATACGTCATCTTCCAGGATATTTCCCTGGAACAGATGGCTACCATGTATCCGGTAGATATTCAGGAATTGCAGAATATCCAGGGCGTGGGTGCCGGAAAGGCTAAGAGATACGGCAAGGAGTTCTATACCTTGATCAAGAAATATTGTGAGGAGCACGATATCGAACGGGCCGAGGAGCTGCGGGTGAGAACCGTTGCCAAGAAGTCCATGCTCAAGGTGTTTATCATCCAGTCCATTGACCGTCAGATAGCTCTTGACGACCTGGCTGAGGCTAAGGGTTTGGATTTCTCTGTACTCTTGGATGAGATAGAGGCTATCGTGTATAGCGGAACCAAGTTGAATATCGATTATTTCATAGAAGAAGTGATAGATGACGATCATGTAGACGACATTTACGACTACTTCATGGAGAGTGAAACAGACGACTTGGACACAGCTCAGGACGAGTTGGGTGAAGATTACACAGAAGATGAAATTCGACTCGTTAGAATCAAGTTTTTGTCCGAACAAGCCAATTAAACACGTTAAATAGCATTAATAAGGTAAGATTTTCGTAAAAAGCGATGTCTATCTGAGAAATTATTGCTAAATTTGCACGCAATAAATTTTTAAAGGTTACAATATGTCATCATTTGTTGCAGATAAAATTGTAATGGACGGTCTCACTTACGACGACGTCCTTCTTATCCCTGCTTATTCAGAGGTACTGCCTAAAGAGGTAGAGTTGAAAACCAAGTTCTCTCGTAATATCGAGTTGAACATTCCATTCGTTACCGCAGCGATGGATACCGTTACCGAGGCTTCTATGGCGATTGCCATCGCTCGTGAAGGAGGTATTGGTGTTATTCACAAGAACATGACCATTGAGGAGCAAGCTCGTCAGGTCGCTATTGTGAAGCGTGCTGAGAATGGTATGATTTATGACCCTGTCACCATCCGTCGTGGCAGTACAGTGAAGGATGCTCTTGATATGATGCACGATTATCATATCGGTGGTATTCCTGTGGTAGATGATGAAAATCATCTCGTGGGTATCGTGACCAACCGTGACCTTCGTTTCGAGCGTCACATGGACAAGAAGATTGATGAGGTAATGACCAGCGAGAACCTGGTTACTACTCATATCCAGACCGACTTGATCGCTGCTGCTGCTATCCTGCAGGAGAACAAGATCGAGAAGCTTCCTGTAGTTGACAATGAGAATCACCTGGTAGGTTTGATTACTTACAAGGACATCACCAAGGCTAAGGATAAACCAATGGCTTGCAAGGATGCCAAGGGTCGTCTTCGCGTGGCTGCCGGTGTAGGTGTTACCGTTGATACTTTGGATCGTGCAAAGGCTTTGGTTGAGGCTGGTGCTGATGCCATCGTCATTGATACTGCTCATGGTCATTCTAAGGGTGTGGTAGAAAAGCTTCATCAGGTGAAGGCTGCCTTCCCTAACGTTGATGTAGTGGTAGGTAATGTGGCTACTGGTGCTGCTGCCAAGTATTTGGTAGAGAATGGCGCTGATGGTGTCAAGGTTGGTATCGGTCCAGGTTCTATCTGTACTACTCGTGTCGTAGCCGGTGTGGGTGTTCCTCAGTTGAGCGCTGTCTATGATGTATATTCTGCTTTGCAGGGTACTGGTGTGCCTTTGATTGCTGATGGTGGTCTCCGCTATTCTGGTGATGTCGTGAAGGCTTTGGCTGCTGGTGGTAGCTGCGTTATGATCGGTTCTTTGGTTGCTGGTACTGAGGAGAGTCCTGGTGATACCATCATCTTCAACGGTCGTAAGTTCAAGAGCTATCGTGGTATGGGTTCTTTGGAGGCTATGGAGCAGAAAAACGGTTCTAAGGACCGTTACTTCCAGGGTGATACCAAGGATGCCAAGAAGTTGGTACCAGAGGGTATTGCTGGTCGTGTTCCTTACAAGGGAACCGTTCAGGAGGTTATCTATCAGCTGATGGGTGGCTTGCGTTCTGGTATGGGATACTGTGGTGCAGCTAATATCGAGAAGTTGCACGGTGCTAAGTTCACCCGCATTACCAATGCTGGTGTGTTGGAGAGTCACCCACATGATATTACTATCACCAGTGAGGCTCCAAACTATAGCCGTCCGGTATAAATTAATGTAAAATATTAATATGAAATTTTATGCGCTTTCTCTAGCTATGCTCCTTCAGGGGAGCATAGCTTTTGCTCAAAACGATCCTACTGTCATGACCATCAATGGTCAGCCCGTCAGCCGCTCTGAATTTGAGTATTCTTATAATAAGAACAATTCCGAAGGTATCATTGATAAGAAATCTGTCAATGATTATGTCGACTTGTTCGTCAATTATAAGTTAAAGGTGCAGGCTGCCCTGGATGCTCGTCTGGATACCTTGTCTTCTTTCAAGGCTGAGTTCCTGCAGTATCGTGACCAGCAGATTCGTCCTTTCGTCCTTTCTGATAAGGACGTAGAAGCGGAAGCGCATAGGATTTATAATGATACGAAGCAGAGAGTGCTTGCTGCCGGCGGGATGGTAAGACCTGCCCATATCCTGATAAGATTGGGTCAGAAAGCTTCCGCTGCCGAACAGGACAAGGCTAAATATAGAGCCGATTCTTTGTATCAGGTGTTGAGAAAAGGGGGTAACTTTGCTGAATTGGCAAGGAAATATTCAGATGATAAAGGCTCTGCCGTCAAAGGTGGAGATATTTCATGGATTACCAGAGGACAGACGGTAAAGGCTTTCGAGGATGCCTGCTTCTCCATGAAGGTGGGAGAGATGTCCAAGCCGGTCTTGTCTGAATTTGGATATCATATCATCAAGTTGATGGGTAAGCAGGATTTCTTCCCATACGACTCGGTGAGGAATGATATCTGTCACTTCATTGATGCACGTGGCATCAGGGAGCATATCATTGATGTGAAGTTGGATTCCATCAGTAAGTCGTCAGCTCAGTTGAAGGATAAGGAAGCTGTGCTTGATGATATGACTGCGAAAATGACCGCAAAAGATGACCAGTTGAAGTATCTGGTTCAGGAATATCACGATGGACTGTTGCTGTATGAAATCAGCAACCGTCTGGTTTGGGAGAAGGCTGCCAGGGATGAAGAGGCTTTGGCTGCTTATTTCGCCAAGCACAAGAAGAATTATGCATGGGATGAACCTCGGTTCAAGGGCATTGCTTACCATGTGAAGAATCAGGCGGATGTGAAGGCGGTGAAGAAGGCGCTCAAGGGGAAGCCTTTTGATGAATGGGCTGAGGTGCTGAGAAGTTCCTTCAATGCCGATTCCGTTATTCGCATTCGTGTTGAAAAGGGTATCTTCAAGATGGGGGATAACGCTTTGGTTGACAACAAGGTGTTCCGCATGGACGTAAAGGTTGAACCTCTCAAGGAGTATCCGATAGATGCAACTTATGGAAAGGTCTTGAAAAAGGGACCTAAGGAGTATACGGATGTCAAGGCGCTGGTGATTGCCGACTATCAGGATGTGCTCGAAAAGGAATGGGTTGCTGAATTGAGAAAGAAATATAAGGTTGTAGTCAATCAGAAAGTATTGGCTACGGTGAATAAACATTAATATATATTGAAACATAGATGAAATTGGGATATAAGACAAGTTGGGCTCTCGTGGCTCTCTTGATGATTGTTGGAATCAGTGCCAATGCTACGAGAAGTGGCAAGAGTGCTTGGGCAAAGACTGCCGATTCTGACTCGGTGGCAGAGAAGACTGCTGCTGTTTCACAGCCTGTCAATGAGGGTAGCGTCGTAGATGAGGTTATCTGGGTTGTGGGAGATGAGGCTATTTTGAAGTCTGATGTTGAGGTAACTCGTTTGCAGGCTGAGGCTGAGGGTATCAGATATTCCGGCGATCCAGACTGTTCTATTCCTGAGCAGATTGCTGTTCAGAAGCTCTTCCTCCATCAGGCTGCCATTGATAGTATCGAGGTCTCTGAATCTGAAGTGATGCAGGGTATTGATGCGCAGATCAATGCCTGGGTTTCCATGATTGGCTCCCGCGAGAAGTTGGAGGAATATCGTAAGCAGACCATCACCCAGATGCGTGAGCAGATGCATGATGACTTCAAGAACCAGCAGCTCATCCAGAAGATGAAGCAGGAACTGGTCAAGAATATCAAGGTCTCGCCTGCTCAGGTACGCAAGTATTTCAACAACTTGCCTGCCGACAGTATTCCTTTCGTACCGACAGAGGTGGAAGTGGAAATCCTGACCATGCAGCCTCGTATTCCGATGGAGGAAATCAACCGTGTGAAGAACCAGCTGCGAGAATTCACTGACCGTGTGAACAAGGGCGAGACTACTTTCGCTACTTTGGCACGTATGTATTCTGAAGACCCTGGTTCTGCCCGTATGGGTGGTGAGATGGACTATGTAGGAAGAGGTATGTTGGATCCTGCCTTTGCCAATGTTGCATTCAACCTGACCGACCCAAAGAAGATTTCCAAGATTGTGGAGTCTGAGTTCGGCTTCCATATCATCCAGTTGATTGACAAGCGTGGTGATAAGTTGAAGTGCCGCCATATTCTGTTGAAGCCACGGGTTTCTCAGGAAGCTATCGATAAGTCTATCGGCCGTCTGGATTCCATTGCCAATGATATCCGTGCCGATAAGTTTACCTTCGAGGCTGCTGTTGGTGCTCTTTCTGACGATAAGGATACCCGCAACAACAAGGGTATGATGGTGAATGTGGTCGATGGTGATGTACGTACTTCTAAGTTCAAGATGAAGGACCTGCCTACTGAGGTGGCACGTATGGTGGATACCATGAAGGTGGGACAGATTTCAGCACCGTTTACCATGGTCAATACCAAAGGAAAAACTACCTGCGCCTTGGTGAAGCTGGTTAGTAGAGTAGAGGGTCACCGCGCTACCATTACCGAAGATTTCCAGGTGATGCAGGATGTGGTGCTGGCCAAGGAACGCCAGAAAACCATTCACGACTGGGTAGTGGATAAAATCAAGAAGACATACGTTCGAATGAACGATCGATACAAGGATTGTAAGTTTGAATATCAAGGTTGGATTAAATGATAAACAAGCATTCTGATAATATTAAGAACGGGCATAGAATCTCTATTATATTGATTCTATGCCTATTTGGGTTTTGTTTGGTACAGGCCATGCAAGCCCCTAAAAAGCGTAGTAAGAAGCGTCCTGACGGAGACCGCGTCTATTTGTTGCATGCTGATGAACTCCGTTATGATATGTTTGGTAGCAATCCTGATGCACAGATTGTGAAGGGCAAGGTGTCCTTCGCCCATCAGGGGGGCCACCTTACCTGTGATAGTGCCTATTTCTATCAGGCTTCCAATTCCGTCAAGGCCTTCGGGCATGTCCATTACCGTCAGGGTGATACCTTGTCGCTCACTTGTGAAAGGGCTGATTATGACGGACAGATGCAGATGATGCATGCCCGAAAGAACGTGGTCCTGCATCACCGCCGACAGACTTTGCGTACTGACAGTCTGGATTTCGACCGTTTGTATAATATGGCAAACTTCTTTGATGGTGGTACGCTCATCGACGGCAAGGACCGTCTGGTTTCCGACTGGGGTGAGTATCAAACCCGGACCCGTGAGGCTAAGTTCGTCTACAATGTCAAGTTGCGTAGTGGCAAGGATGTGGTTACTACCGATACCTTGTATTATGATGTGCCAACGTCTACAGCCCACATGGTGGGGCCATCCAAGATAGTTTCCGGTAGTGGCGGTATCGTCCATACCGAGGATGGCTATTATGATACCAGGACAGATAAGGCAAAGCTCTTTGGCCGTTCTACCATCATCGACAAGGAGAAGAGTATCACCGGCGACAGTCTCTATTACAAGAAGGATGGCGAGAGTACCGGATATGGCAATGTCGTTTTTGTGGATAAGAAGAACAAAAATTCGCTTACCTGCAATTATCTGCGATATAATCAGAAGACCGGTACCGGATTTGCTACCCGCAATCCTGTTGCCATGGATTTCTCCAAGAAGGATACCTTGTGGATGCATTCAGATACCATGCGCATCTATACCTTCCATATCAATACCGACTCCGTTTACCGTAAGGTGCATGCCTATCCTAAGGTAAGGGCTTACCGTGCAGATGTGCAGGCAGTATGCGATTCCCTGGTCTTCAACTCCAAGGATTCCTGCATGACGATGTATAAGGATCCTGTCACCTGGAACGGCAACCGTCAGCTGCTGGGTGAGGAAATCAGGGTATACATGAATGATTCTACCATTCGCATGGCACATGTCATCGGACAGGCTCTTTCCATCGAACAGATGCCGGATTCCGTCCATTACAATCAGATCACTTCCAAGGAGATGAAGTCATTCTTCGAAGCGGGAGAGGTCAAGATGACTGAGGCTATAGCCAATGTGCAGACCATTTATTATATGACCAATGACAGGGACAGCTCTCTGGTGGGCTTGAACTATCTGGAGACGGATACCATGAGAATGTATATGGGTGCCCAGCGGAAGCTGGACAAGATATGGACCAATAAGTTCACCAGCACCCTGTATCCTATCACGCAGATACCGCCGGCACAGTATAAGTTGCCTAACTTTGCCTGGTTCGAGGATATCCGTCCAAAGGACAAGAATGATATCTTTGTATGGAAAGGCAAGGGCAAGGGCTCGGAACTCAAGGCTATCAAGCGTCATGAGGCGCCGCTGCAGACCTTGAAGAAGTCTGATGCCGTAACGCAGCAACCTAAGGAACCGGCTGGTGGCGACAAGGAAAAACCTAAAGAGAAATAAAGAAAAGAATATATTTAAAGAGTATATATATTAAGGTGTAATCATGAGTGATGTAATTCAACTTTTACCCGATTCGGTAGCCAATCAGATTGCGGCAGGTGAGGTGATACAGCGCCCTGCCTCTGTTATCAAGGAGTTGGTTGAGAATGCCGTTGATGCCGGAGCGATGAACATTCAAGTCGTGGTGGTGGATGCTGGACGTACCTCTATTCAGGTGATAGATGATGGTAAGGGAATGTCGGAGACGGATGCCCGCTTGGCTTTCGAGCGCCATTCCACTTCCAAGATTCGCAAGGCTGATGATTTGTTCAATCTTCATACGATGGGTTTCCGTGGTGAGGCTTTGGCTTCTATCGCTGCCGTAGCTCAGGTAGAACTCAAGTCCCGTCAGGCTTCTGATGAAATAGGAACCCTGATTCGGATTTCCGGCTCACGTTTCGAGAAGCAGGAGCCATGCTCCTGTCCGGTGGGAAGTATCTTCGCCATCAATAATATATTCTATAATGTACCCGCACGAAGGAAGTTCCTGAAGTCGAATTCTACCGAGCTGAATAATATCCTTACTGCTTTCGAGCGTATCGCCTTGGTGAATCCGCAGATCAACTTCTCGCTGCGCAGCAATGAGACCGAGGTTTTCAATCTCCGTGCTGCCAATCTGCGCCAGCGCATCCTGGATGTCTTCGGCAAGCGATTCAATCATGAGTTGCTGCCGGTGAATGTCGAGACTACCATGTGCAAGATTTCCGGTTTCGTCGGTAAACCGGAGGCTGCCCGCAAGAAGGGTGTTCACCAGTTCTTCTTCGTCAATGGCAGATATATGAAGCATCCTTACTTCAATAAGGCGGTGATGTCTGCCTTCGACCGTTTGATTCCGCAGGGAGAACAGGTTCCTTATTTCCTCTACTTCGAAGTAGACCCTAAGGATATTGATGTCAACATCCATCCTACGAAGACCGAAATCAAGTTTGAGAACGAACAGGCCATCTGGCAGATCATCCTTGCCTCGGTCAAGGAGTCGATAGGTATGTTCAACGAGGTTCCTACCATCGATTTTGATACGGAGGACAAACCGGATATTCCGGTATATAATCCCGAAAAGGCGCCAACGGCTGCCGCTCCGAAGATTAGTCTGAATCCTGGTTACAATCCTTTTAAGACCAACTCTTCTTCCAGCCATTCATCATCAGCTGGCGACAGCTTCACTTCAGCCATCTCTTCGTCGGCAGTATCATCGGCTTCCTCTTACGGAACAATCCCTTCAAAGATCAAGCCTCAGGTAGATGAGAACTGGGAACAGCTCTATGAGGGGCTGAAAGACGAGTCGGAAGTTGAGGAGCATACGATGGAACTCTTTGATGAGCCGTTGGAGGAATGCACTTCTTCCAATATCCTTGCCGAGAAGTCGCCGGCTCATTATCAGTATAAGGGCAAGTATATCATGACAGCCGTCAAGTCTGGACTGATGATCATCGATCAGCATCGGGCTCATGTCCGCATTCTCTACGAGCGCTGTCTGCAGCAGCTCAAGGACCGCACTTTCCATTCCCAGAAGGTACTCTTCCCGGAGGTCGTACAGTTTCCGGTTTCCGAAAAGGTCATCTTCGAGAAGATTCTTCCGGAGATGCAGAGCATGGGATTTGAACTGGAAGATCTGGGCGGTGGCAGTTACGCTGTGAACTGTGTGCCGGCAGGTCTGGAAGGATTGAATCCCGTCCGCTTGGTACAGGACATGGTGACGAGTGCCATCGAAAAGGGAGTAGGAGCGATGGATGAAATCAACCGTACTCTGGCTTTGTCCCTTTCCCGTCAGGCTGCCATCCCATACGGTCAGGTGTTGAGCAATGTGGAAATGGAAAACCTGGTGAATGGTCTGTTCGCCTGCGAGAATGTCAACTACACCCCCGATGGCAAGTCGGTGCTGTGCATCCTTCAGCAGGATGAGATAGAACATCTCTTGGGGTAATTGACTGGACTATCGCATGTGGGGAAGTTAAAGGAAGTTAGGGAAGTTAAGGAGTTAAGACGTATGTCTTGCAGCTAAAAAACTACGCCAAAAAGACTATTGTCTTAACTCCTCAGCGACCGTAGGGAGCGATAACTCCTTTAACTCCTGAATTTGCGAAACTTGAATAAATGGTAATAAAAATAGAAAGTTATGAAGAAATTTTTCTCAATGCTAGCTTTGGCTAGTCTGTCTTTGAGCTCATTCGCTCAGGACGCAACTACTCAGGAGAAATACAGTGTTGCTACCAATTCTTTTTGGAGCAACTGGTTTTATGAGGTTGGCGCAGATTGGAATTCCTGGTATTCTGCCCAGGAAAAGGGCGCAGGATATTCCAAGAGCCCTTTCAAGAAGTTCCGTTCCAATCCTGGTGTTTCTCTGGCATTTGGCAAGTGGTATACTCCTGGTGTCGGTTTCCGTACCAAGATTCAGGGCATCTGGGGTAAGTTTGTTGATGCTGATGGCAATGATGCTACCAACGAGGGCAACGGTAATAAGTACTGGGTTGCCAATGAGCAGGTGATGTTCAATCTCAGCAATCTGCTTTATGGCTACAACGAGAACCGTGTATGGAATTTCATCCCGTTTGCCGGTGCCGGAATTGGACGTTCCATGACTCACAATGCCTATGCTTTGGATTATAGTGCCGGCATCCAGTCTTCCTGGAAGATTGGAAAGAAGACCAACCTCTTTGCTGAGGTCGGTGTGAATTCCTTCGATGCTGATATTGATGGTTGCGCAGGCAACAGCCGCAATACCTTTACCCGCCGTTGCAATAATTTCTATGCTGAGGTAGGTCTTACCTTCAAGTTGGGTAGAGGTACATGGGATAAGACACCGGATGTCGATGCCATCACAGCCCTTCATCAGTCAGAACTCGATGCACTCAATGCCACATTGGAGGATGCCAATGCAGAAAACGAGCGTTTGAGAAACGAGTTGGAGAACCAGAAGACTGCCGAGACCCAGGTTGTCAAGCAGTTTGTAGGTACTCCGGTATCTGTTTTCTTCAATTTGGGTAAGTCAAAGATTGCTTCCAGGAAGGATCTGGTCAATGTGGAGACTCTTGCGAAATATGCCAAGGAGAACAATTTGAAGTTGGTTGTGAATGGTTATGCTGATAGTGCTACCGGTTCTGCAGCCTTTAACGAGAAACTTTCTCTGGCTCGTGCCGAGCGAGTAGCCGGTTTGCTCGTCAAGATGGGAGTTGATAAGGACAATATCATCGTGAAATCTAACGGTGGTGTGAAGGATTTGGCTCCAGTTTCATACAATCGTCGTGCCACTATTCAGATTTCTGAGTAATGATAAGGCACGGATTACACGGATTTTATGGTGCTAATATAAGTAAAGCGATAACCATCTCTCATAAAAAATCCGTGTAATCTGTGTAATCCGTGCCTAAAAACAGGTGAAAAGGGGGTAAAAACACCGAAAAATGGCTTTTTTTGAAGAAAAATGCAGAAAAATGAAAAAAAGTTGCTCAAAAATTTGGTGGAACCGGAAATTGTTTGTACCTTTGCAACCGCTTACGAAAAGTAAGGGCGCTTAGCTCAGCTGGTTTAGAGCATCTGCCTTACAAGCAGAGGGTCGGCGGTTCGAATCCGTCAGCGCCCACAGGGGTGTTTTTCCCTGTTAGTCATACTTATGATGAGCGGGGAAATTTTTAGAGGGCGTTTAGCTCAGCTGGTTTAGAGCATCTGCCTTACAAGCAGAGGGTCGGCGGTTCGAATCCGTCAACGCCCACTTCTAATGAAGGTCTTTCAACGAAAGTTGAGAGACCTTTTTTTAATTAAAGCTAAAAAATATCGTTTTTCGCTGTTTTCTCAGATTTATTCATTAACTTTGCACCCTATATATAATACGTATTAATATGAATTTAGATTTATTGACTGCCATATCGCCTATAGATGGTCGTTACAGGGGAAAAACAGAGCAACTCGCTAACTATTTCTCAGAGTATGCTCTTATTCGTTATCGTGTTCGAGTAGAGATAGAGTATTTCATTACTTTATGTGAATTGCCTTTGCCACAGTTGGCTTCTTTCGACAAGTCGCTGTTTGAGCGCTTGCGTGATATCTACCGTAACTTTGACGAAAATGCGGCTCAACGTGTCAAGGACATTGAGAAGGTTACTAATCACGACGTAAAAGCCGTAGAGTATTTCATCAAGGAGGAGTTCGATAAGATTGGTGGATTGGACGACTATAAGGAGTTCATTCACTTCGGTCTCACTTCTCAGGACATCAACAACACCAGTGTACCGCTTTCTGTCAAGGAGGCTTTGGAGGAGTGCTTCTACCCACAGGTAGAGGAACTTATTGCACAGCTCCAGACTTATGCTGACGAGTGGAAGGATGTGCCTATGTTGGCTAAGACTCACGGACAGCCTGCGTCTCCTACACGTTTGGGTAAGGAAATCATGGTTTATGTTTATCGTCTTACCGAACAGCTTGAGTCTTTGAAGGCTTGCAAGTTTACTGCTAAGTTTGGTGGTGCTACTGGTAATTACAATGCCCACCATGTTGCTTATCCGGAGTATGACTGGAAGGCTTTCGGCAACAAGTTCGTCAGCGAGAAGCTCGGCTTGCAGCGTGAACAGTATACCACTCAGATCAGCAACTACGATCATCTCGGTGCTATCTTTGATGCCATCCGTCGCATCAATACCATCATCATCGACTTGGACCGTGACTTCTGGATGTATATCTCTATGGATTACTTCAAGCAGAAGATCAAGGCAGGAGAGGTTGGCTCAAGTGCTATGCCGCATAAGGTAAACCCTATCGATTACGAGAACAGTGAGGGTAACCTGGGTATTGCCAATGCCATCCTTCAGTCCCTGGCTCAGAAGCTTCCGGTAAGCCGCCTGCAGCGCGACCTTACTGACAGTACCGTGCTCCGTAACATCGGTGTGCCTCTCGGTCATAGTGTCATCGCTATCCAGAGTACCCTGAAGGGATTGCGCAAGCTCATCCTCCACGAGGAGAAGTTGCAGGAAGACCTGAATAATACCTGGGCTGTCGTAGCTGAGGCTATCCAGACCATCCTCCGTCGTGAGGCTTACCCACATCCATACGAGGCTTTGAAGGCATTGACTCGTACCAACAAGCACATGACTGAAGAGACCATCCATGAATTTATTCAGGGCTTGAACGTCAGCGACAGCGTGAAGGCTGAACTGATGGCTATCACTCCAAGCAATTATACGGGCATCTAAATACTACCGGCTTCCTCCAGGGTAGCAATAGCATGAAGATATTCAACATAATATATTTATAATTATTTTTTCACTAACCCGGCCGTGAGGCTTAAATTAAGATTTAAAGAAAATGGATTCAGAATTCGGAAACAAACCTCAGGATCATGCATCTGAGAAAGAGAACACCCGAGAGGGCTACAACCCAGCAGGCGGTTATCAGAAGAGTTATCGCCCAGTAGGTCGCACTCAGCGTCCACGTATCAACACTCATCGCTCTTCATTCAGCAGCGATAGAAGTAGTAGTAATAGTGAAGGCGGCTTCCGTCCAGAAGGATTCGGAGCTGGCTTGCAGAGCTCTAATACCGAGCGCCCACAGCACAGCGGATACCAGAGCCGTGGCGGTTACAACAGCAACCGTGGTGGCGGTCACCGTCCTCAGCAGGGTGGTTACAACAATGGTGGCAGCTATGGCCGTCCTCAGCAGGGTGGCTACAACAGCAACCGTGGTGGCTATAATAGTAATAATGGTGGCGGTTACGGTCGTCCTCAACAGGGCGGTTACGGTCGTCCACAGCAGGGTGGTTACGGTCGTCCTCAGCAGGGTGGCTACGGTCGTCCTCAGCAGGGTGGTTACGGTCGTCCTCAGCAGGGTGGCTACGGTCGTCCTCAGCAGGGTGGTTACGGTCGTCCACAGCAGGGTGGCTACAATAACAACCGTGGCGGTGGCTACAATAACAACCGTGGTGGTGGCGGTTTCCGTCAGCGCACACCAGGTTATGATCCTAATGCAAAATATAGTCTCAAGAAGAGAATTGAATACAAGGAGGAGAACTTCGACCCTACAGAGCCATTGCGCTTGAACAAGTTCCTCGCCAATGCTGGTGTATGCTCACGCCGTGAGGCTGATGAGTTCATCCAGGCTGGTGTTGTTACCGTTAATGGTGAGGTGGTAACTGAGTTGGGTACCAAGATTCTTCGCACCGATGAGGTGAAGTTCCACGATACTCCTGTTTCTTTGGAGAAGAAGGTTTATGTATTGCTCAACAAGCCTAAGGATTACGTTACCACTAGCGATGATCCTCAGCAGCGCAAGACCGTGATGGACCTCGTGAAGGACGTTTGCCCAGAGCGTATCTATCCTGTTGGTCGTCTCGACCGCAATACTACCGGTGTACTCCTTCTCACCAACGACGGTGACCTGGCTTCTAAGCTGACTCACCCTAAGTTCCTGAAGAAGAAGGTATATCACGTACACCTCGACAAGAACCTTACATCTCATGATATGGATCAGATTCGTGAGGGTATCACTTTGGAAGATGGTGAAATCAAGGCAGACGCTGTCGAGTATGCTGACCAGCACGACAAGTCACAGGTGGGCATCGAGATCCACAGTGGCAAGAACCGTATCGTTCGCCGTATCTTCGAGAGCCTTGGCTATCGTGTAACTAAGTTGGATCGTGTACAGTTCGCAGGATTGACCAAGAAGAACCTCCGTCGTGGCGACTGGCGCTTCCTTACAGAGAAAGAAGTAGACATGCTCCGCATGGGTGCTTTTGAATAAAACAGAGTAATAAACAATGGAAAAGATTAAAAGAACTAAGGTTGTAGACGTGCTCAAGAGCACTGCCTACAACTCAATCGTGAATGTAAAGGGATGGGTACGTACCCATCGTAGTAGCAAAGCAGTCGATTTTATCGCTCTTAACGATGGTTCTACTATTAATAATGTTCAGATAGTAGTCGACCCATCAAAGGTCGATGAAAATCAGCTTCGTCAGATCACCACTGGTGCCTGCATCAGCGTAGTGGGTACTCTGGTTGAAAGCCTGGGTGCCGGACAGAGTGTTGAAATCCAGTGCGACAGCATCGAAATCTACGGTCTCTGCGGTGGCGACTATCCTATGCAGAAGAAGGGACAGAGCTTCGAGTACATGCGTCAGTATGCTCATCTCCGTCTCCGTACCAATACCTTCGGTGCCGTGATGCGCATCCGCCACAACATGGCGATGGCTATCCACACTTACTTCCATGAGCATGGATACTTCTATTTCAACACTCCGCTCATCACAGCGAGCGATTGCGAAGGTGCTGGACAGATGTTCCAGGTAACCACCAAGAACCTCTACAACCTCAAGAAAACAGAGGATGGAAAGATTGACTACTCTGATGATTTCTTCGGAAAGCAGACTTCATTGACTGTTTCCGGTCAGTTGGAAGGTGAGCTGGGTGCTACGGCACTCGGTGCTGTCTACACCTTCGGTCCAACCTTCCGTGCAGAGAACAGTAATACTCCTCGCCACCTGGCTGAGTTCTGGATGGTAGAGCCAGAGGTTGCTTTCCTGGATATGGACGGTTTGATGGAGTTGGAGGAAGATTTCATCAAGTACTGTATCCGTTGGGCACTTGAGCATTGCAAGGACGACCTTGCTTTCTTGAACAAGATGATTGATAAGGGCTTGATCGCTCGTTTGGAGGGCGTATTGAATTCCGATTTCGTTCATCTCCCATATACCGAGGGTATCCGCATTCTGCAGGAGGCAATTGCCAACGGCAAGAAGTTTGAGTTCCCATGCGAGTGGGGTGATGACCTGGCTTCAGAGCACGAGCGTTTCCTCGTAGAGGAGCACTTCAAGCGTCCAGTCATCATGACCAACTATCCAAAGGCTATCAAGGCATTCTATATGAAGATAGACGAGGAGGAGAGTGGTTTCGGTGGCAAGAGCGGTCAGACCGTTCAGGGTACCGACGTTTTGTTCCCACAGATTGGTGAGATCATCGGTGGTTCAGTCCGTGAGGAGAGTTATGACAAGTTGATGGGTGAGATTGAGGCTCGCAACATTCCTATGAAGGATATGCGTTGGTATCTTGATACCCGTAAGTACGGTTCATGTCCACATGCAGGTTTCGGTCTCGGTTTTGAGCGTCTGATTCTCTTCGTAACCGGTATGCAGAATATCCGTGACGTGATTCCATTCCCACGTACACCAAAGAACGCAGAGTTCTAAATCTCTGTGGTCATAAGATAAAGAGGGTGTGTCATAAGTTCATGACACACCCTTTTTTTCGTCCCACAGATCTCACAGATTCCCACAGATTTTTTACTCTTTTACCTTTAAAAGTCACGCAGATTTCGCAGATGACGCAGATTTTTTACTTTTTTACCTTTTTACTTTTTTACCTTTAAATAGCTCTTTTACCTTTAAAAGTTCCCCAGGCGGTCCCATCCCGCAAAATATGGCGAGGGCTTTGATGCCCCGCCAACCTTAGAGCGAAGCGGTTCTGAGCACCGGAGGGCGGTTACATCCCCTCTTCCTGAGGAAGAGGGGCTTGGGGAGAAAGTGGAGCCCTCCTTGGCTAAGGAGGGACGGGGTGGATCGAAAAAGACAGCACTGCAGGGCGATTACATCCCCTCTTCCTGAGGAAGAGGGGCTTGGGGAGAAAGTGGAGCCCTCCTTGGCAAAGGAGGGACGGGGTGGATCGAAAAAACAGCACCGGAGGGTGGTTACATCCTTTCCCTTCATGGTTAAGGGAAAGGCTTGGTTAGGGATTAAGGACCCTCCCGTTGGGGAGGAACAAGTGGGGCAAAAACTATTGTTTCTCTGAAAGTTCTGCTAGGTTCAGGCTTATTCCCTCATTTTCTGAATTTCCTTCAGTGGAAGCTCGGTGGCTGTTGATACTTGCTCATCAGAAAGCCCCATTGACAGAAGGCGGCGAGCTGTGGCTAGCTTTTCTTTTTCCATACCTTCCTCACGCCCCTTTTCCAAAGCCGTATCTATAGAGTTCTTGACATCACGATACGCCTTCAAACTATCCTCATATTCTTTCAACTCTGTTGGAGTGAACTTTGCAATCTCAGCCTCTTCAAAGAGTTTAGTAAACACTTTCTCTTTCAAGGCAGCAGGACGCTCATCCAATCGGGAAAGGTTTTTCAACACATACAACCACTTATCATAAAGCGTGTCAAGCTCCTCCTCTGTCTTATTGAACTTCGCTATCTCAACATACTTGAAAGAAAGTTTGTCATTAAAAACCTTAAAAGTCTTTTTGTCAAGCAAACCCACATCATGGTTGATATCATTCTTGTCAAATGCCTCTTCTTCCAAGTCGAAGTTCAGCAGAGCAACAGTGTATACATGTTCAAGCTTGAAGTTCCATTCAGCCCCCTTTGGAGCCTGTTCACGGATAGGAAAAGTAGAATAGAACAAAGAACGATCCTTGAAGTACTTCTGATAAGCATTCTGCATCTCAACGATGAACTTTTCACCACGCTCATTTTCGCAATATACATCAAAGATGGCCTTGCGCTCGGCAAAGACATCACCAACGTGCTCACTATTCAAGTACTTCACATCCTTGATGACATGAAAACCATCAAACAGTGAATTCAAGAAATTGATGAGCAAATCCTTATTAGGCTTTGTTCCAAAGATACGCTTAAAACCGAAATCGGTAAGCAAGCTAATATATCGTTCTTCTATCCGTTTCATATCCTTCTCCTTTTAAAACGTTTAACTGAATTGTGTTGCAAAAATAAGCTATTTTCTCGAAAACACCAAAAAAAACATCAAGAATCCTTCAAGTTATCAGCAAATTACTCAAAAACTGTTTCTCCTAATCTCATTTCGCTCTGACATAATCGTCCCGCAGATTCTTTTACCTTTAAAAGTCCCACAGATTTCACAGATTCCCACAGATTTTTTACCTTTAAAAGTCCCGCAGATTTCGCAGATGACGCAGATTTTTTACCATTTTACTTTTTTACCTTTAAACAGCTCTTTTACCTTTAAAAGTTCCCCAGGCGGTCCCATCCCGCAAAATATGGCGAGGGCTTTGATGCCCCGCCAACCTTAGAGCGAAGCGGTTCTGAGCACCGGAGGGCGGTTACATCCCCTGTCCCCTGAGGGGAAAGGGGCTTGGGGAAAGCGGTGGAGCCCTCCTTGGCTAAGGAGGGACGGGGTGGATCGAAAAAGACAGCACTGCAGGGCGGTTACATCCCTTGCCCTTTTGGAATGGGCGAGGGCTTGGGAGTGGGTTAAGGACCCTCCCGCAGGGGAGGGACAGGTGGGGCAAAAAAACACCTCTTTGGCAAAGGAAGAACAGGCAGAATCAAAAATGCACGAATGAATTTACAACTAACTTTTCGAAAAGAAACGAAAAAGCGAGGCTTCTTGAAAAAGAAACCTCGCTAAAAGCATGGATTCAAGTAAGCTTTACAGGCTTGCCCCGAATCCAGAATTAGTGATAAATAATATATGGCGAACGCCAGATATTATTTAGCAATCATGATGGATACTCTGTTCTTGTCATTCTCTGCGAATGGCTGAACACGAGCACCCTTTGATTCCTCAGTGATGCGCTCAGCAGGAATGCCGTAGCGCTTCTCCAACATCCAGACAACGGCAGCAGCACGCTTGGCAGCGATGCGGTCGTTCACTCTGTCATTACCAGTACCCTTGTCAGCATAACCGGTAACAACCACCTTAGCCTCAGGATACTTCACCAGGAAGTCGATGACCTCGAGGATCTTCTTGTTTTCCTTCTCAGAAATCTTGTTAGAGTTGATGGTGAAGAAGATATCACGACGGATTTCCTCTACCTTCTTCTCTACAACTGGTGCTGGAGCAGGTGCTGGCTCCTCAACCTTCTGAACTGGTGCAGGAGCTGGTTCTGGTTCTACTGGCTTCTCCTTCTTGGTAGCACTCTTGCCCAGGTTGATGCGAAGACCAGCCAAAGCATTGAAATACCAGTCAGGATTACCTGCCTTCTTTGAGTTGTACTTGTCTGAAATGACATTGGCATTACCCTCAATCATCAGACTGACAGACTTGCTGACCTTGAATGCCAACTCAAGACCGGCACGACCGTAAGGGCGTACCTTGGTGCCATCCCAGAGATACTCCAGGTTGTAGGCATTCAGGTTCTTGATGGTTGCAGCCAACTCATTCACCTCATCATTATCCCAGGCGATGTTGGCGCCAGCTCCAGCGAAGGCAGTAACATTCAGCACACGGTTAGGGTTCCAACCGCAGAAGAGGTTGCTGAGGTTGAACATGAAGTCAACACCAGGAGCTACATACTTGAACTTATAATTAGCGTTGTAAGGAGTCTCGCCCTTCTGTGCGTAGAATCCTGCCCAACCGCCCTTGCTCTGCCAGCCGTTAGCCTGCAAGCGCATGCCGAATACAGGAGAGAACTGGTAGCCCAAGCCCAACTGTACGTTAGGAGAGAGCAAGTCACCGAACTTAGCCTCACCGAGTGTGTACTGAGCACCACCCTGGAGATCCAGGAAGAAATGCTTGTTGAATGTATACTCATCACCGTTCTGGTCGGTGTAAGTAGCCTGTGCCATGGCTGATGCTGTGCCGAGGGCAAGCAGGGACGCAGCGAATAAAGATTTCATTGTATTCATAATCATTTCCTTTATTAATTAATAAATAACAACACTATGAGTGTAGCTTATCTTGTCAACAATACCTTGGTTGTATCTTTGCTGACATCAATCACCTTGGCAGGAGTTGGTTTCACATATACGAGCAGCGCACGGAGTGTGTCACCGTGTCCCTTGACGTAATGCACCTGTACAGAATCGCCCTTCATCATCAAGCCATTGTTGTACTCAGCATCCATCAGATTGAATATCAGCGTATCCTCACCATTGTATAGCTTCATGCTCTTTACGGTGTCACACAAGTTACTTGTCTCAACCTGGGTTACCACGCCGTCCATGTTCTTCAACTTCTCCTTGCAGGAGGTGAGCGAACCAGCCAAAAGTGCCACTGAAGCAAAAGCTATCAGATACTTTTTCATTTTCATCATTCGTTAATTCTAAAAAAGGGGAGCATCCCAGCTTTGGGAAGCTCCCCTTTGGGTATGTTTTAAAGCTTCTAAATTACTTTAGATTCTTTATTATTCAGCACGCTTTACTGTGAATGGCAACTCGTAAACGTTCTCGTGACCGAATGCGTCTGTCATTGTCAATACCAAAGTAGAAGCTACGTCAGCTATTGGGTTAGTTGCAGAAGACTGTGGTGTGAACTTAATATAACTTCCAGTAACCACATGTGTCCACGGATTCTTCTTTATAATAACTTCAGCCTTGAAGTAGTCTTCATTCTTGCTACCGTTAGAAATCAACTTAGCTTCAATTTTAACGTACTTACCGCAAACATTAGCACTAGAAAGTGCACCACCGAATTCATCGCCACTAAACTTGTTCTTACCAATGATGTAGCTTAAGATATTAATATTAATACCATCTACTACAGTTTTAGGACTGTTGTATGTCAAGACGTTAACATCCTTATGACCTGTAACATTGCCATCATCGTCCTTGACATCGTACTGCTTCCAGCTGTATGTCTGAGCTGTTTCAGCCAATGGGCAAGCGAATACTGTCTGAACAGTCTCAACGTTTACGATGTAATCCTTATTAGGAGTAACTGAGCTAATCTTACCGTAGTTGTAAGCGATAGTAGTCTCGTGCTTTGTCTCGTTGTCAATCAAACGGACATCAGCATCGTCCTTAGCGTTGTTTACCTCAAGCATCCAAGGAGTATCATTTACATTAAGAGCATCCTTGTAGTAGTTCTTACCATTCTCAGGCTTCAACTTTGCATTAGCGATGCTGATAACGAAGTTATCCTTCAAACCATTGATAGCCTGATTCATATCCTTGTAACCAGTTGTTGTAGCTGTAGCTTCTTCTGTCCAACCATTGCTAGGATAGAGGTATGCAGTGTATACACCATTATTCAACTGGTTGTCCTTCCAAGTGTACTTCATGAGAGCCTTTGTAGACTCAGCTGTAGGCATAACCTTAGTCAAACTTACAGAGATTGTGTTAACTGTCAAGTTCGCATTATCCTTGATAGTACCAGTAGCAGTTGCACCGTCAGCCCACTTTGTCAAGTCTTGAGGATTAACAGAGAACTTAGCGAACTTAATCTTGCTGTTATCTGCAGCTCTATTACCCTCATTGTCCTTAGCGTATTTTACGCTAGCGGTGATCTTAACATTGTTAACAGTTAGCTCAACAGCAGAAGGAAGAGCAGCACCATTCTTCAAGCTACCAGAGATTGGCAACCAATCTGTCGCCATAGCCTCCTTACCAGTAGCAACGAGGTTACCAGCAACACTAGTAGTTGTAGACTCTGCACCAACATATACACGGAATGGACGACCATTCTGCTCTACGAGAGTACCATCATAGTTGACAGCGAAGATACGGAACTGAACTTCATCACCAACCTGACCCTTGATCTTAACGTTGAGAGTACCTTTACCAAGACCATTTTCAACCGCAACAACCTTGTTAAGACCCTGATATTCATAAGAGTTCCAAGCGTTCAACTCAGAAGCGTCAGACTCTCCTGCGTGCATATCATCACGTACAACATAGAAACGATCTACGTTACGCAAGAGATCATTGTCGCTATCGAAGCTAACCAATACGTTCTCGCCGTTAGCAGCGTAAACAAGATCAGTAGCACCATCATTAGGCTTGAGTGAAGAAACAGTCTTCCAATCCTTAGACTCAGCCTTAACCTTTACGTTACCAAGATCAGTTGCACGATCATAATCATATGCACCTTGTACAGTCAAGTCGTATGTTGAAACAACATAACGGCTTGCAGCATCAGCTACAGTCTCAGCCTGGCTAGCAGTGTTGTTTACTGCAACTGCATAAAGAATATTCTGACCGTTTTCAGCTATCTGTGCAACATTATCTTTCTGTACACCATCCTGCAACTGAACCTTAACAGTCCAAAGACCAGTCTCAGATGCACGGGTAAGAAGATTGTCATATTTCTCTACGTCAACAACCTTAACCAACTTATCCAAGTCGTTACCCTTTGAGTCGATCAACTTGATCATATCAGGAGTAATCTTAGCGTTAACAGGGTTGATACGAACCAAGAACTTAGATGGGAAGTTGATAGAAGCACCCTCAACGTATGACTTCTTAGGATCTGCGCTATGCTCACCATTCTTATCATCCTTCTCCTTAGCACCGAATGTATAGTTTGCACCAATTGTACCTGTCTGGAAAAAGAGACGATTGTCAAAATTAAATGTTGGGTTACCTTCATAGCTGTTCCAAGAACCCATCAAGCTAACCTCAGTTACAGCAGTATACAAAGCGTTGATACCACCCTTGTAACCATTAACAATCTTAGTCAAGTTAGCGATGCTATCAGAAGTAGCCTGGTTGATAACTTGAGACAAAGAATCCAAAGATTTCTTGAGCTGAGTAGCTGTTACGTGAGACTGAGCGTTCAAAGCCAAATTCTTCAACTCCTTATCCAAACCTGCAATCTTTGTCAAAGCTGCGTTGGCAGAATCCTGAGCGTTAGCAGCAGCTGTAGCAGCGTTAGCAGCATCAGAAGCAGCGTTAGCAGCATCAATAAGAGCCTTAGCTACATCAGTACCATTCTTAGTAGCGAGTGCCTTTACTGCGTCAATCTCTGTTTTGTTGGTACCAGCCTTTGTCAAAGCCTCCTCAGCCTTTGCAGCTGCGTTCTGTGCAGATGTAGCTGCATTGGTAACCTGAGTTTTCAATGCCTCTACGTCAGAAGAAAGAGCAGCCTTGTTGACTTGTTCCTGTAAGCTGTTGATGTCATCATCATAATCCTTACAAGAAGTAAATGTACTTACGGATGAAAGTGTCAATACACCCATAAGCAGCGCGCTTAAATACTTTCTTTTCATACGATAAAATTTAATTAAAAATATTAATTGTTAACTTTAAGTTCTAAACTTTCTCTGTACTATCTCCTGCGGGGAG
>NZ_JBQKLN010000040.1:0-36389 GCF_052116205.1 Prevotella sp. Sow4_E9_plate
TACGCAACTGCTGAGCAGCTTTCTTGTAATCAATTTCTAAGTTGTCCATAATATAAAAACTGTGTTAAACTACTTTTATTGTAGCTTGACACAGTTTAGTTTACACTCTCGCAACGTTTAAAGGAACTGCAAACCAACAGCGTATTGTCGTCGGGTATTTGGAAAACAAGTTGTTTCCTTTACCGCCAAAGGAAGAGCAACAACGCATTGTCGCTCAAATAGAAAAACTATTTGAGCAACTGCGTTAATTCTTCAACTTTTTCAACAATACGCATTTGTTCCTCCATCGGAGGAAGCGGAACAAGGTAGCTTTTGACGGTTTTCGTTGAAAGCTCCTTTTGTTTTGTACTGCCATCAGATTTATCTTCTATAACAGATTGAACAGTGTTGCTAGCAAAATAATAATACAGGTACTCAGAAACGACATATTGTTTGTAAGGACGAATAACTGTAACGTGACTGTCAGCCACAGCTAACTCATAAGGGTTCAGCTTTTTGTAATATATAGCCATTCTCCCTAATGTACCTAATCCAGTAGAATTCCACATCAAATCTTCATCTTGCAAAATATACTCTTCTTTATAAGACGAAATACTCTGTGGCTCAATGAATTTTGCCTTTTCTATTGAAAATCCTGACCATTGATTACACTTTTGAGCAACCACTGGATACTTTTTTATTAGACTGTATTTTGGTGATTTTCCTCTATGAATAAAAGAGCAAATATCATCAAGTCGTACCCATGCCCAATTAACTGGTATATCAAAAGGTATTTCATCATCAATACATACAGTATCCTCTCCTATCTTCTCATAGTACCTGTTATCATCATCACGGAAAATAACAGAGTCATTGAGGGCAGACTTCTTTAGCTTGCCCTCTTTAACAAGTCGCAGTTTCTCTTCTTTAATCCGTTCAAGTAGATTTTCTACAGACACATCTTTTTGATTAGAAAGCAGAGTTGATAGCTTAGGACAGTTTAGCCATCCTTGAATAGCTTCCTGCAAACATGACTTTTTGATTTTTTCATTAATGTTTTGGTTTAGCTCATCCAAACTTTGTTGAGCTTTTGCATATCTATTTATTAATGATATTAACTCTTCCATTTTTGAGACAATTCGCTTTTGCTCATTTATGGGAGGAAATGGTAACAACAATCCTTTTAAACGATTTGCAGACAAACCTGGCATTGCAGTTCCTACAGAAGCCAAGTTGTTGCTTTCCTTCAACAGATAAATGAAATAATATACGTATTCGCATATACCATTTATACATGGGCGTAATCTATGGACATGATTTTGAAGACAAATATCATAATCTTCATTCCAAATTGCAGAACGACCGTAACCTGCACCACCTTCACAAACAAGCAAATCTCCTTTTGTTGCCGAGCAAGTCTTGATTTCTTCGTCAGTAAAATTCATAACCTTTACATTATCAAGGACAAAGTGTCCCCAATATAGATTAGAGGTCGTTATGAACTTTTGTGGAGTTCCTCCACCTTTATTGCTACTACTCTGTTGTTTTCCGCTTGTATGGTTGAATATATTACCTATTCGAGTCCATTCCCACCCCTTTGGTATCTCAAATGGCACTTCCTCATCAATGCACTTCACCTCTCCCGTAGCAAGTATCTTCTCATAATAGGAACTCATAGAACAAATTTATGTCTATTTTATTAGGACAACTTAATGTTTCACTAATAAATGAATAGAATGGAATTAGACAAATTTGAAGAGTTCCTAAGCCAAGGCAATATGGCTAAGAACACGATTTCGGCATATCTGTATGCCGTAAAGGAGTTTGGCTCTCGACACAAAGAGTTGAACAAGAGAAACTTGTTGGTTTACAAGACCTACTTGATTGAGACTTACAAACCAAAGACGGTGAACCTCCGTATTCAGGCGTTGAACAAGTACCTTGTATTTGTGGGCAAGACGAAACTCCGCTTGAAGTCGGTCAAGGTGCAGCAGCGTTCGTACTTGGAGAATGTCATCAGCAATGCCGACTACACCTTCTTGAAGAACAAATTGAAGAAGGAAGACAACTTGGAGTGGTACTTTGTGGTGCGTTTCTTAGCTGCGACTGGTGCCAGAGTGAGCGAACTTGTGCAAATCAAGGTTGAGCACGTGCAAGTAGGCTATTACGACATCTACACCAAGGGTGGCAAGATACGGCGTATCTATATCCCTAAAACATTGCGCACAGAAACTGAAAAGTGGTTGCAGACACTCAACCGCACAAGTGGCTATCTCTTTCTCAATCGCTTTGGCGAGCGCATCACGACAAGAGGCATATCACAGCAGTTGAAGAACTATGCGGTGAAATATGGCTTGAATGAGAAAGTGGTTTACCCTCACTCATTCCGCCATCGTTATGCCAAGAATTTCTTGGAGAAGTTCAACGACATAGCCCTGCTTGCAGACCTTATGGGGCATGAAAGCATCGAAACGACACGTATCTATCTGCGAAGAAGTAGCTTGGAGCAACAAGAAATAGTAGATAAGGTTATCACTTGGTAAAATGCCAATAAAGGTTTATAGGAATAAGAGTAGAAAGAAATGCAGGTCTCTTTCTACTCTATCCTTGTAAAACATTTTATCATATGACATGCATATATCAACGACCGACAACAAATCTATACGTCAGTAAATCATGTTATCATCATATATGCAATTCTTTGTTTACCGATAGGTTCGCCCAGTGGCTGGAGGCGCAAAGCCTCCAAGGAACGGCTCATTTTCTTTATGCTAAAGGCTGAAAACGAAAAAATTTAACTCCTTTAACTTCTGAACTTGCGAAACTTGAATTACAAATATTATCTGTTTCTTTGCACCCGTGTTGTTAAAATAAAATTTATCTGCATTTTATTAGGATAAAGATACTTTAGTTTCAAAAATAATCCGTATCTTTGCAGTCGTATTCTTCTGGATAGTAGTTCTTGAATGCTTAATCTGGTAGAATGAAATTTAGAATGAGCGGACATTTGGGATGCTCATAATTTAATAATGGAGGATTGGATATGAATATGAATAAATTAACAAGAGAAGAGGCGTTTAGACGTTGGAAATCTGCCAAGGCAACAAAGAAAGCCATGGTTGACAAGATGCAGAAGATGCTTTATGAAGACTACAAATTACGTACAGGCGAGGAGCCTGTGAGATTTAATGTCTTGTAATGAAAGAATTAGCTTTAGATAGAATAAATGCCAATTCTCCCTATATGGTAGAAATGGATGTTTCAACAGGCTTGTTCAAGTTTGTTAGTGACAGAGAATTCTTTCTTCAGTTATGATGATATACAATTAATTGAGGCGTTCCGACTGATTTATACTCTGTAACGAAACAAAATCCCCCAACCTGCTAGAGAAAGTAGGTTGGGGGATTTTTATTTTGATATTCCGTCACTTATTGTCCCGACTTTTATTAGTTGCTCAGATTTTGAACCTTGTCCAAAGGTAGTTGGGTCGCTTTAGCAACCTGTTCTGCTGGAAGTCCCATAGCCAGCAAACGTTGAGCCGTTTCAATGTTTGCTTCTATTCTCCCTTCTCTTTTCGCCGTATCAATGGAGGTCTTGATATCCCGATATGCCATCTTATTTGTTTCATATTCCCGAATCTCCTGAGTAGTGAATTTGGCAATCTCAGCTTCCTCGAAAAGTCGTTCGAGAACCTTGTCGCATTCTTCTACCTGTTTCATACAATATTCAATTTATATTATTTGCGAAGATAGTGCCAGCGAGCGCGATGAAAGTTTGCTTTCAAATTGCCGAGCGCCGCCTATCTTTTTGTAAAGATAAGACATTTATTCGAATTAAGCAAGAAAATCCGGGTAAATTCTTTGGTATAATCAGATAATTTTCTTATTTTTGCAAATGTAAATTATAAAAGGAGCAATCATGAATCAGAATATGAAACGTTTGCCTTACGGCATCAATGACTTTGAGGCCGTTATAGAACAAAATCAATATTATGTGGATAAGACGATGTATTTGCCTTTGTTGGAAAACCAACCAAGCAACATCTTCTTCATTCGTCCACGTCGTTTTGGTAAGAGCATATTCCTGAGTATGCTCCATGCTTACTATGACTGTAGCAAGAAAGAGAAATTCCAAACTCTTTTCGGTGATTTATGGGTAGGCAAGCATCCTACTCCTTTACAGGGGAAGTATCAGATTCTTCACCTTGATTTCTCGTATGTGGGTGGTGGTATCGAAAAGTTGGAGGAAAACTTCAATATGTATCTGCGTGTTAAATTGGACGGCTTCATGCGAGTTTACCAAGAGTTTTATCTGGCAGATTTTAAGAAGAGGTTCTTTCAGTCGGATTCTGGTACGGAGAAACTGGCTTTGCTTCAGGATGAGACTGCAGCCAAGGGCATTCCTCTCTATCTGATCATCGATGAATATGACAATTTCACCAATACCGTGCTCAATGAGCAGGGTGAGAATGTATATTGGGCAATCACCCATGCCGACGGCTTCTACCGTGATGTCTTCAAGAAGTTCAAGGGTATGTTTGAGCGTATCTTCATCACAGGTGTCAGTCCTGTAACCTTGGACGATGTGACGAGTGGATTCAATATTGGCTGGCATATCTCTACCAAGCCAGAGTTTAATCAGATGTTGGGCTTCTCTCAGGAAGAAGTGCGAAATATGTTTACTTATTACAAAGAGATGGGAGGCATTCCTGCAACAAGTGATGTCGAGGCTATGATAGATGAGATGAAGCCTTGGTATGATAACTATTGTTTCTCTGAGGATGCTTTGCATACTCAGAGTAAGGTGTTCAATAGTGATATGGTCATCTATTATCTCCGAAATTATATAGATAGGGGGGAAGCTCCGAAGCAAATGATAGATCCAAACACGAAGACAGACTACAACAAGATGAAGAAGCTGCTTCAGTTGGATAAGTTGGATGGTGACCGCAAGGGTGTCATCCGCACGATAGCTGAGACGGGGCAGATAGTGGCTCCTTTGACAGAAACCTTCTCTGCATATAGTTTGACGGATCCTCAGATATTTACGAGTCTGCTGTTTTATTATGGTATGTTGACCATCAAGGGAACTCGTGGCGATAAGATGATATTGGGCATTCCAAACAACAATGTCCGAAAGCAATACTATGGCTATTTGAAGGAGTTGTATGAGGTAAAGGCATGCGTCGATACCAATCAACTTACCGATTATTATTATGATATGGCGTACGAAGGTAAGTGGCGTGAAGGATTACAGTTTATGGCTGATGCCTATTCCCAGGTTTCATCTGTTCGTGACGGTATCGAGTCGGAACGCAATCTTCAAGGTTTCTTCATGGCATATCTGAATTTGAATAATTACTATTATACTGCACCGGAACTTGAGTTGAACCATGGCTATTGTGATTTTTTCCTTTTGCCAAACCTTACTCATTATGCTACCAAACATAGTTATATCCTGGAACTGAAGGTGTTGTCGAAGAAAGATTACGAATCAAAGCCTGAGGACGGCAAACTCTCCAAGGCAGAAGCACAATGGCAAGAGGCAGAGGCGCAAATCAAGCGATATGCCGTAGCTCCAAGGGTCGAGGCTCTGCGTCAAGGTACAACGCTCCATAAAATCATCATGCAGTTTGTTGCTGGCAAGTTGGTGAGGATGGAGGAAGTGGCTTGTTGAGATACATAGAATTCTTTAATTCTATAATTCTTGACTTATCTTTTTATCAAGAATTTGAGAATTAGAGAATTCTTTCTTCAGTCATGATGATATACAATGAATTGAGGCGTTCCGACGGATTTATACTCCGACGAAGCAGTTAATGTTTGGCAATTTGCAGTTTTTTATCGTTATTGGCTAAATGTGCTGCTATTTTTAGCCAATAATGCTTAAAAATAGCCGTTATTGGCTAAAAGTTATATAAGAATTAGCCAATAATTGCTTTTTTCTTGCTATTTTTGCAAATGGTTAGAAATTAAAGTAGGAGAATACGAAGATGAAGAATAATATCATAGGCAGAAAAAGTGAACAAGATACCCTGGCGCATATTTTCGAGTCAAGGCAGTCGGAATTTGTGGCTGTATGTGGACGCCGCAGAGTAGGAAAAACGTTTCTTGTGCGCGAATATTTTGAACAGGAAATGGTGTTTCAGACATCAGGATTGGCTGGTGGAAACACACAGGAGCAGTTGAAAAACTTCTTTTATACGCTTCGACGTTACGACAGGAATGTAACCTCTGTTCCCCACGACTGGATCGATTCTTTTGAAATGCTTATCACTTATCTCGATTCTTTAAACGGGATAGAACGCAAGGTGGTTTTTCTCGACGAACTGCCTTGGATGGATACTGCGGGCTCTAATTTTATTTCAGCCTTGGAACATTTCTGGAATGGATGGGCTTCGGCACGTCGTGACATCGTTCTGATAGTCTGTGGCTCTGCCACTTCCTGGATGATGGATAAACTCATCAATAACCATGGCGGACTTTATGGTCGTCTTACCCATCGTCTTTTCCTGCAGCCTTTTTCTCTTGGGGAGTCGGAAGCTTTCCTGAAGACTAAGGGGATGATGTTGTCCAGATATGAACTGGCAGAACTTTATATGATATTGGGAGGAATCCCATATTATCTGAATCTTTTGGATGAACGGTTAAGTTTGGCTCAGAATATAGACCGTCTGCTGTTCAATCCCAATGGGCAGTTGTACAATGAGTTTACGATTCTCTATCGCTCTCTGTTCAAGGATTCTGAGGCATACGTCAAGGTGGTAGAATGCCTGAACGAGCGTGGTTATGGTATGATGCGCTCGGAAATAGCCGATGCCACCGGGATGAAGTCGGGCAAATCGTTGACCACGATTCTCGACAATCTGGAATCCTGCGGTTTCATCAGAAAGTATGTCAACTATGGCTGTTCCACCCGAAAGTCTCTCTATCAGTTGGTAGATTTCTTCACCTTGTTCTATTTCCGTTTCCTGCGCGATAGTTCTTTCCGTAATCTTCTGTATTGGAGCAAGTTGCAGCGCACGCCCCGTTTTTATGCCTGGGCTGGAGTTTCTTTCGAGATATTGGCGATGAATCATATCGACCAGGTGAAGCAGCGGTTGGGTATTTCCGGTGTGGCTACCCAGTTGTATTCCTGGCGAAGCAAGAGTGATGCCGGGTCGGCGGAGCGGGCAGCTCAGATAGACATGGTGATAGAGCGTGGTGACAATACCATCAATCTTTGCGAAATGAAGTTTTCGGAAAGTGAGTTTGCCATCAATAAGGATTACGAGAAGATTCTGAGAAACAAAATCGTCCGTTTTATGGAGGAAACGAAGACTCGAAAGTCGATACAGCTGACGTTTATCAGCAGTTATGGTCTTCAGCGGAATATGTATTCGGGCATAGCCCAGAACGAAGTGGTGCTCAATGATTTGTTTTGATAACATTCTGGGGTAGGGGAATTCTTTCTTCAGTCATGATGATATACTATGAATTGAGGCGTTCCGACGGATTTATACTCTGTAACGAAACAAAAACCCCCAACCTGCTGGAAACAGTAGGTTGGGGGGATTCTTATTTATCTTATTTCCGAGATCATATCAGAATTATTCAGGTTTCCCTGATTTCTTCAGCAATGGGGCGAGGAACTTGTAGGTATAGCCCTTCTTCGCCTTCACCATGTCTTCCGGTGTGCCGGCAAAGAGAAGCTCGCCGCCACCTCTACCACCTTCTGGACCCATGTCGATGAGCCAGTCGGCTAGCTTGATGACATCCAGATTGTGCTCGATGATGATGACTGTATTGCCACGGTCTATCAGCTTCTGCAATACATTCATCAGGATGCGGATGTCCTCGAAGTGGAGACCGGTGGTTGGCTCGTCCAGGATGTAGAGCGTCTTGCCCGTGTCTCGCTTGGAGAGTTCGGTGGCAAGTTTTACTCGCTGACTCTCACCACCGGAGAGGGTGGTACTGCTCTGTCCCAGTTTGATATAGCCGAGACCTACATTCTGCAACGCCTTGATCTTGTTGAGAATCTGCGGCACGTTCTCGAAGAATTCCACCGCCTGGTTGATGGTCATATCCAGTACGTCGGCGATGCTCTTGCCCTTATATCTCACCTCCAGGGTCTCACGGTTGTATCGCTTGCCATGACAAACCTCGCAAGGTACGTAGACATCCGGGAGGAAATTCATCTCGATGGTCTTGTAACCATTTCCCTTACATTCCTCACATCTTCCACCCTTCACGTTGAAGGAGAACCTGCCCGGCTTGTAACCACGGATCTTCGCTTCCGGCAAGCCAACGAAAAGACTGCGGATATCGCTGAAGACACCGGTATAGGTGGCTGGATTGCTGCGAGGCGTTCTGCCGATAGGACTCTGGTCTACATTCACCACCTTATCTATATTGTCGATACCCTCGATACTGTCATACGGCATCGGCTTCTTCAGACTGCGATAGAAATGCTGGGAGAGGATAGGCTGGAGAGTCTCGTTGACGAGGGTAGATTTGCCCGAACCGCTCACTCCCGTAACCACGATGAGTTTGCCGAGAGGGAAGTCAACGTCTACTCCCTTCAGGTTGTTGCCCCTGGCGCCCCGGATGGTGATGTGCTTGCCATTGCCTTCACGACGCACGGCAGGAACCTCGATAGCCATCTTGCCATTGAGATACTGGGCGGTGATGGTATCGGTCTTGAGCATTTCGGCAGGAGTACCCTGAAAGACTACTTCGCCACCCTTGCGCCCTGCCTTCGGACCGATGTCTACAATCCAGTCGGCAGCTCGCATCATATCCTCGTCATGTTCTACGACGATGACCGTATTGCCCAGGTCGCGCAGTTCCTTGAGACTGTTGAGGAGGCGTTCGTTGTCGCGCTGGTGCAGACCGATGCTCGGCTCATCGAGGATATAGAGCACATTGACCAGCTGGCTGCCAATCTGTGTGGCAAGGCGGATGCGCTGACTTTCACCGCCTGAGAGCGAAGCCGACTGACGGTTGAGTGAGAGATAGTTCAGTCCCACATCGAGGAGGAAGGTGACACGGGAGCGCAACTCCTTGATAATCTCATGAGCCACCTTGGCTTTCATCGGAGGCAGATGCTGTTCCACCTCTTCCAGCCAGTTGCGCAGTTCATCGATGTCCAGGTTTGCCACTTCGGAGATATTCTTATCCCAAATTCTGAAAGCCAGGGATTCCGGCTTGAGTCGGAGACCGTGACATTCCGGGCATTCAACGACAGAGATAAACTGGTCAGCCCATTTCTTGCCGTCATTACTTTCGTCATTCTCCATCACCTTCCTGAGATAGTCGATGACGCCATCGTAGGCACAGAAATAGTCGGTGGAAGTATGCACCTTCTCCTTATCTATCTTTACGTTTTCCAGTGAACCATAGAGAATTTCCTCCATGGCAATATTCGGAATTCTGCAGATAGGAGTCTTGAGATTGAGGTCGTATTTTGACAGGAGCGACTCAATCTGCCAGAAAATCATCTGATTCTTGTATTTTCCGAGCGGAACAATACCGCCCTCATAGATGCTCATGTCTTTGTTCGGGATGACCTTCTTGAGGTCAATCTGGTTCACCTTTCCCAGACCCTTGCAGTGAGGGCAGGCACCTTCGGGCGAGTTGAAGGAGAACATGTTAGGCGCAGGGTCCTGATAGGCGATGCCGGTAACAGGGTCCATCAGTCGCTTGGAGAAATTCTTCATCTCCTGACTGCCTTTCTCGATGACAGCCACCATGCCGTCGCCTTGTTTCATGGCGATGGAAACGCTCTTGCGGATGCGTTCTTCGTCAGCTTCGCGCACCACGAGCTTGTCTATCACCACCTCGATGTTGTGGTTCTTGTATCGGTCAATCTTCATGCCCGGCACAATCTCCAGAATCTCTCCATCCACCCGGGCATAGAGATAACCCTTGCGCCGCATGCTGTCGAAGAGTTCACGGTAATGACCCTTGCGCTGTCTGACGAGGGGAGCGAGGAGGTAGATAGCCTTGCCGGCATACTCATTGAGAATCATCTCGATGACCTGTTCCTCGGTATATTTCACCATCTCCTCGCCGCTGCGGTAGCTGTAGGCAGTACCGGCACGGGCATAGAGCAGACGCAGGTAATCGTAGATCTCGGTGGTGGTGCCCACAGTGGATCGGGGATTCTTGTTGGTGGTCTTCTGTTCGATGCTGATGACCGGACTGAGACCTGTAATCTTATCCACATCCGGACGTTCCATGTTGCCCAGGAAGTTGCGGGCATAGGCAGAGAACGTCTCGATATAGCGCCGCTGACCTTCGGCAAAGATGGTGTCGAAGGCCAGTGATGACTTGCCCGAACCAGAAAGTCCGGTTATGACGGTGAGGGAGTCGCGGGGTATTTCCACGTCGATGTTCTTGAGGTTGTGAACCCTGGCTCCCCAAACATTAATCTTTTCTTCTGAAATCATTGTCCTGAATTAGTTTGATTCTCGATGTATCCCCTCAGCAGGTTGACATCTTTTTTGAAGTTATATATCTTTCCATCTGCACCTTTTGCCTTGACGAGGCAGAAGTAGACGCCATCCTTGACGGGACTACCCTTGTAGGTGCCGTCCCATCCAGTAGCCGGATCGGTCCATTCAAAGAGTTTCTGCCCCCACCTATTAAATATGTAGGCATGGAACTCAGTGATGTGCTGGTATCCGCTCTTGGGTTTGTAGATGTCGTTGATGCCGTCTCCGTTTGGTGAGAAGGCATTCGGCATGAGAAGAGAGCTGACCTGTGGTGTCTCTTCCGGGTTGCCCTCTTCGCCATCGTTGACTTCCTGAGCGTGCAATTGGCACGTTAAAAGTGGCAACAAGATGCAAAGTATACTTATTTTTCGTCTCATTTGAAGAATTATTTGTGCAAAGATAATAAAAAGCTGAGAGATTTTGGGCAGAATGCAAGATTTTTTGTATTTTTGCAAATGAAAACATTGAAATCTGAAGATTATCGGCAGAAAAATGACTCAAAATCTGCAGAAATCCGAAAGATAGGAATATAAAATTAATGAAGTTATGAGAAGAATCAAGAGATATTTCCTTGTTGTCGTTGGGCTGATGCTCAGCGTAAGTATTTTCGCTCAGACCACCAAGTGGCGCGACATCTATACGGTGAAGAAGAAAGATACCATCTTCGGTATCGCCAACAGCTATGGATTGTCGCTTCCGGAACTCATGGATGCCAATCCGGAGATGAAGCAGGAGGGATACATGCTCCAGAAAGGAGCCACCCTGTTTATCCCTTATGCCAAGGGACAGAAGAATCCAAACCAGAAGACAACTACCGCTACTCCTGCTGCCAGCCAGAAAACGGTTGCTCCTGCTGCTGCCAAGCCTGCAGCTACCGTCAGCAACGCCGTGAAGATTGGCGTGATGCTGCCGCTGCATGATGTGGATGGCGACGGCAAGCGCATGGTGGAGTATTACCGTGGCATCCTGATGGCATGTGACTATCTGAAGAAGCACGGTGTTTCTACCGATGTTCATGCCTGGAATGTGCCTATCGATGCGGATATCCGTACCACCCTGCTGCAGGAGGGTGCCAGCCAGTGCGACCTTATCTTCGGTCCGCTTTATACCAAGCAGGTGGCTCCACTTTCCGAGTTCTGCAAGAACAACGGCATCAAGCTCGTCATTCCTTTCTCCATCAGTGGGGATGACGTGGAGCGCAGCAAGGAGATTTTCCAGGTTTATCAGAGTCAGGAGAGCCTGAATAATGCTACCGTGAAGGCATTCCTGAAGCGGTTCACCAATGTGCATCCTATCTTTATCGACTGCAATGATTCCACATCCCGCAAGGGTGCCTTTACCTTCGGACTCCGCAAGGAACTGGAAAAGCGCAATATCAACTTCAGTATCACCAACGTGAATTCGAGCATCGAGCAGTTTGCCAAGGCTTTCGTGCCTAGCAAGCAGAACGTGGTGATTCTCAATACAGGCCGTTCACCTCAGTTGACCGCCGTGCTCAACAAGTTGGATGAGTTTGATGCCAAGTATCCGGGTGCATCCATCTCGCTCTTCGGTTATACGGAATGGCTGATGTATGCCAAGTACAATCTGGAAAGGTTCTACAAGTATGACACCTATATCCCTTCCACCTTTTATTATAATGCCAGCAATGTGCGTACCCAGTCGTTGGAGACGAGTTATCAGCGTTGGTTCCATCAGCCGATGCAGGTAGCCCTGCCACGTTTCGCCATTACGGGTTATGACCATGCCATGTTCTTTATCCAGGGCGTGAAGAAGGAGGGGCGCAACTTTACGGGCGACAGCAAGCATTCTACTTACCAGCCTGTACAGACACCGCTGGATTTCGAGAAGACGGGACTCAAGGGAGGTTATAAGAACAAGAGTTTCATGCTGATCCACTATACCTTCAATCATCAGATTGAGGCGGTGAAGTATTAGGACTTTGAACTTTGAGCTTTGATCTTTGAAGTTTGATCTTTGAATATTGAAAAATGAACTTTATGATATGTATTTGATAAGAAGATATATACTGCTTTCTCTGGTCTTGGGGGGCGGACTGACAGCTTCGGCACAGATTGGAGAGCATCGCAATGACTTTGCAGTCGGATTGAATGGGGGCTTCATTATGAGCTCAGTAGGTTTTACGCCAGACGTACAGCAGACGCAGCACGGCGGAATGACGGCGGGTTTCTCGATGAAGTATACCTGCGAGAAATATTTCAACACTATCTGCTCCATCTATGCCGAGGTAAACTATGCCAAGGTGGGATGGAAAGAGGATATCCTTGATAAGGAAAACAATCCGGTGATTATCACGGAGATTCAGGAGCCGATGGCGTATAGCCGTACCATCAACTATATCCAGGTGCCGGTGTTCGCTCATCTGGCATGGGGTAGGGAGACGAGAGGACTGAACATCTTCGTGAATGCCGGCCCACAGTTCGGTTATTATCTCAGTGAATCGACCAAGACCAATTTTGATGTGAAGAAGTTGCCTCAGACGGACAACAACCGAGTGAGCCCGGTGATGGCACAGGATACGATGGCAGTAGAGAACAAGCTGGATTACGGTATCGCCGTGGGTCTGGGTGCAGAATACAGCATTCCGAGAGTGGGGCACTTCCTTGCCGAAGCCCGCTACTACTACGGATTGGGAAATATCTACGGTTCGTCGAAGCGAGATTACTTCGGAAAGAGCAACTTCGGACAGATAGTCCTGAAGCTCTCTTATCTCTTCGATATCACAAGAACGAAGAACGTGAAGAGGAAATAGATGATAATTAATAATTGATAATTAATAATAAATCAATGATAACGGGTTTATCATTGATGTTTTGAAAAAAATGAGTACAACAGAAAAAATGCAGATGAAATTGAGCGACTCAACGTCAGCTCGCTGGATCGCCCTCCTCATCGTGAGTGTCACGATGATGTTCGGCTACTTTTTTACAGACGTGATGTCTCCACTGGAGCCACTCTTGACAGCAGCCAAGGGGGCAGAGAATGGTCTCGGGCTCGGATGGAGTTCGGATGAGTATGGCTTCTTCTCCGGTGCCTATGGATACTTCAATGTGTTCCTCCTGCTTCTCTTCTTCGGTGGTCTTATCCTCGATAAGTTTGGCATCCGTTTTACAGGTATTCTCTCCACCTTCCTGATGTTTGGTGGAGCCTTGATCAAGTGGTATGCCGTAGGGCATGAGTTTGCCGGAACGGTAGCAGTACCATTCTTCGGTACTTATAGTACACAGGTAGTGATAGCCGCTCTTGGTTTTGCCATCTATGGTGTGGGCTGCGAGATATGCGGTATCACGGTGAGCAAGGTTATCGTGAAGTGGTTTACGGGTCATGAGTTGGCTCTGGCAATGGGTGTGCAGGTGGCTACGGCACGTTTGGGAACTGCTGCTGCCCTGAGTGCTTCTCTTCCTTTTGCCAAGTCGATGGGTGGAGTGTCTGCTTCTATTGGTCTGGGTGCAGCTTTGCTTTGCGCTGGTGTACTGGTTTATCTGGTTTATTGCGTGATGGACAAGAAGGAGGATGCTTCAGCAGCTGCAGCGGCTACAGAGCCGGAGGAAGGTTTCAAGTTTTCAGACTTGGGTGGTCTTTTCAAGACAACCGGTTTCTGGTATGTGGCTGTACTCTGTCTGATGTTCTATGCAGGCGTATTCCCATTCCTGAAGTTTGCCACCAAACTGATGATTTTCAAGTATGGTGTTGAAGCAAATATGGCAGGTCTGATTCCTGCGATGTTGCCATTCGGTACCATCTTCCTCACCCCGCTTTTTGGTGGTATATACGACAAGTATGGCAAGGGTGCCACGCTGATGATTATCGGCAGTTGCCTCCTGACCTTTGTACACGTCATGTTTGCTCTGCCAATCAACTCATGGGTGCTTGCCATCGTACTGATGCTCATCCTTGGCATCGCCTTCGGACTGGTACCATCAGCCATGTGGCCATCCGTGCCAAAGATTATCCCTATGAAACTCTTGGGAACTGCATACGCCCTCATCTTCTATATCCAGAATATTGGACTGGCTCTCATTCCAGTATGGATTGGTAAGGTAAACCAGGCAAATACCGCAGCCGACGGCACCATCGACTATACCCAGACGATGACCATCTTTGCCTGCTTCGGCGTGATAGCCATCCTCATCGCCTTCCTCCTTCTTTTTGAAGATAAGAGAAAGGGATACGGTTTGCAGAAGCCTAACGTGAAATAAGTGAAGAGTGAAGAACGAAGAGTGAAGAATTCGTTTGCTCTTTGTTCTTCGAACTCTTTGAAAGTATAATTCTATAAAAGAAAGGAAACAGCCATGAATGCTACACCTGAATCATTGATTAAAGAATATGCTGACCCGATAGAGCAGCAGGAGATAGACAAGTTTATCTGTTCGGAAATGAGCAGACAGATTCACCGATATATCAAGGGTATGTCGGGAACCAAACAAGCTATGCTCAAGTTTGAGGAAAAACTGGCGAGCCTCTCTGTCCCTGAGAAGGAGAAGGCGATAGCCAAGTATATTGATCTGAACCGAAAGGCATTGGACGGTCTCGACTTGAAGATGATTCTGGTTCGTTCGGTGGCTAACTATTGCGATACTTTCCAGTATATGCTGGATTTCGTGAACGACAAGCGCAAGATGGTGTTCTATTACCATCGCCTGAAGGAGAAGTACATCCGTTATCATGAGGTGTTTGAGGAGAACGGCAAGTTTGGCATGAAGGACCATCAGGGCAACGTGATGCTTCAGCCGGTGTATGATTTCCTCCGAACCTGTTACATCTATAATGATGACTTGGGCATCATGCCGGTGATTGCAGAGAAAAACGGCAAGATGGGACTGGTGATGCCGGACGGCAATGATACCATCGTTGCCGACTTCCTCTATGACGAAATCTGTCTCAGAGATGAATATCCTTATTTCGAGGCGGTAAGAGACGGAATCAGCGGATTGATTGATAAGGATGGAAACTTCGTGAATAATTAATAATGTAGAATTAATAATGTACAATTAATAATGTATAATTTATAATGTACAATTAATTGAGGCGCAAGGCTTGAAAGAGAAAGGGCAATCAGATTGGGATGAACCAACTGATTGCCCTTTTTTACTTTCGTTGCTGTGAGCAACTTAGTTTTATCTAATTTTCTCTCTCGTCTTCTATCCGAATGAATTATTAATTGTAAATTATCAATTATTCATTATTAATTATTCATTATCAATTATCCCAGGTATTTCATCAGGATCTTGATCTTTCCGCTGTCACGGAGCTTGATGATGCTCTTTTCTCGAATCTGGCGAACACGCTCACGGGTGAGGTTGAACTCGCTGCCGATTTCCTCCAAGCCCTTCTCGTGGCAACCGATGCCATAGCAGTAGCAGAGAATCTTGCGCTCACGCTCCTTCAATACGGTCTTGAGAACACGCTGCAGCTCGCTAGCCATTGACTCGAAGTCTACACCCTTGTCGGTACGGCTATCATCGCCAGATGCCATCACGTCTACCATTGCATTGTCATCATCATCGCTACCGAATGGAGCATCAATACTCATGTGGTGGTTGTCAGCCTTGATGGTCTGGTCAATCTTGCTTTCCTCCATTTGGGTAATCTGTGCCAACTCAGCAACAGAAGGCTTGCGCTGGTTCTCCTGCTCGAACTTGCTGATTTCAGCGCTGATCTTGCTCAATGCACCCACCTGGTTCAAAGGCAAGCGAACGATACGGCTCTGCTCAGCGATAGCCTGGAGAATGCTCTGGCGAATCCACCATACTGCGTATGAGATGAACTTAAAACCACGAGTCTCATCAAACTTCTCTGCCGCCTTCACCAAACCGATGTTTCCCTCATCGATCAAGTCGGTAAGACCCAGACCCTGGTGCTGGTATTGTTTAGCAACAGAAACAACGAATCGAAGGTTTGCCTTAACCAGTTTTTCCTTGGCACGTTCACCTTCACGACCGCCTTTGCGAATCTTCTGTGCGAGTTCGATCTCCTCATCGATAGAGACCATAGGTTCACGACCAATCTCCACCAAGTACTTATCAAGTGCTTCACTGGAACGGTTGGTTATACTCTTGCTAATCTTAAGTTGTCTCATATAAATCCTTTTACCTTTCTATTTATTTTAATCTCATTATTAATAATGTCGGAAACCACCTTTGCGGTTTCGGGGTGCAAAGGTACAAAAAAAAACGCAATTACACTGTAATATTATTGGAAAATTTTTCTCCGATTTGTCTGTTTTTTAGAAATTTAGATGATAATCAGTATGAAAATGCAATTTGCTGAACGGTTTTTCCTGCAATAAGTTTGAAATATGGAATAAATTATGTATCTTTGCACAGAATTTGCGAGAAAAGAATAACTAAATAATAAAATAACAATAAAACAAAAATTATGTTTGAGAATCAACCAAAAGGTCTGTGGACCTTAGCTTTGGCAAATACGGGTGAGCGTTTCGGTTACTACACCATGCTCGCAGTATTCGCTCTGTTCTTGGGTGAGAATTTCGGTTTTGATGCCGGTACGGCATCAGAGATTTATACCTGGTTCCTCACTGCAGTGTATTTCTTGCCTCTGTTTGGTGGTATGGCTGCCGACAAGTGGGGTTACAACAAGATGGTAATCATCGGTATCCTCATCATGTTCCTGGGCTATCTGTTCCTGGCTATCCCATTGGGTGGAGGTTCTGTAGCTATTGCTGCCATGGGTGCTGCCCTGCTGCTCGTGAGCTTGGGTACAGGTTTTTTCAAGGGTAACCTCCAGGTGATGGTAGGCGACCTTTACAACGATCCTAAGTATGCGCAGCATCGCGACTCTGGTTTCTCGCTTTTCTATATGGCGATTAACATCGGCGCCTTGTTTGCTCCTACTGCTGCCACCACAATCATGGCATGGGCACAGAAAGACCTGGGCTATTCAAAGGCTGATTCTTATCACTTCGCTTTCGCAGTAGCTTGTGTTTCTGTGATTGTTTCTATCCTCATCTATTTCTTGGGTAAGAAGACCTACCAGCAGGTATTGGTAGCTGACAAGAAGAAGGAAGACGGCAAGACTGAAGAGGTAGAGGAGATGAGTCCTGCAGAGACCAAGGAGCGCATCGTTTGCCTCGGTTTGGTTTTCGCTGTGGTTATCTTCTTCTGGATGGCTTTCCATCAGAACGGTTTGACCTTGACTTGGTTTGCTGATGAGTTTACTGCTCGTGAGGCTACAGGTGCTACCGGTATGATGTTCAATGTAATCAACCTCGTTTGGTGCATCTTCATGGTATTCGGTATCTGCGGTCTGTTGACTGCTCCTAAGGGTACTTCTGGCAAGAGCAAGTTGATCAATCTCGCTCTCATCGTGATTCCTGCTGCCATCCTGGGTTATACTTACATGAATTCCGGTGATTCTACCGTAGCTATCGATGCTCCTATCTTCCAGCAGTTCAACCCTTGCTTCGTAGTAGCTCTGACTCCAGTGAGCATCGCTCTCTTCGGCTGGTTGGGTCGCATCGGCAAGGAGCCTAAGGCACCAGTGAAGATTGGTCTGGGTATGCTCGTTGCTGCCGGTGCTTATCTCCTGATGACTGTATCAAGTCTTGGTTTGCCTGCAACTGATCACCCTAACCACGTAGCAGATGTTACTCCAAACCTGCTCGTCGGTACCTATTTGATCCTGACTTTCGCAGAGTTGTTGCTTTCACCTATCGGTATTTCATTCGTATCTAAGGTAGCGCCTCCAAAGTACAAGGGTATGATCATGGGTGGCTGGTTCGTTGCAACAGCCCTCGGTAACAAGTTGGTTTCTATTCCAGGTCACATGTGGGATATGCCATTGCCAGTAGTATGGGGAACCTTGATGGTTATCTGTCTGCTCGCTGCTCTCTTCATCTTCTCTATCATCAAGAAGTTGAATCGCGTAAGCTAATGGAAGCATTAATTATAACATTGGCTGGTACTGGAGTAGTAGCTTTGCTATTAAATATTTGGTTAAGTACCAAATCTGGTAAAAAATGGCTTAAAAGTCTTTAAGGAAAAAACGAGGTATCAGGCATAACCTGTTACCTCGTTTTTTTTCGTTTTTAATATATTATTTCTTCAACCACTTGTCTAACCAGCCGAAGAAGGTGCGCTGCCAGAGCACGCCATTCTGTGGCTTCAATACCCAGTGGTTCTCATCAGGATAGATGAGGAGCTCGGCTGGGATGCCACGCATGCGGGCTGCATTGAAGGCGCCCATGCCCTGATTGGCATTGATGCGGTAATCCTTCTCGCCGTGGATGCAGAGGATTGGAGTATCCCACTTGTCAACGAACTTGTGAGGACTGTTCTCGTAAGTCTTCTTGGCGTTGGCACTCTGGTCCTTGTTCCAGTAAGCATCGTCATACTCCCAGTTAGAGAACCAAGCTTCCTCGGTATCGGTATACATGCTCTCCAGGTTGAAAGCACCATCGTGGGCGAGGAACGCCTTGAAACGCTTGTCGTGATGACCGGCGAGATAGTATACTGAGAAACCACCGAAGCTGGCACCTACACAGCCCAGACGATCCTTGTCTACGTAAGGCAGATTCTTGGTAGCATCGTCGATGGCAGAAAGATAGTCGTTCATGCACTGACCGGTCCAGTCGCCAGAAATCTCCTCGTTCCATGCGCTTCCGAAACCAGGAAGACCACGGCGGTTAGGCAATACGACTACATATCCGTTGGCTGCCATAATCTGGATGTTCCAGCGGTAGCTCCAGAACTGGCTGACAGGACTCTGAGGACCGCCCTCGCAGAAGAGAAGGGTAGGGTACTTCTTGTTGGCATCGAAGTTGGCTGGCAACATGATCCATACCAGCATCTGCTTGCCGTCGGTAGTCTTCACCCAGCGCTGCTCACACTTGCCCATATTCAACTGGCTGAGGATGTGGTCGTTCTCACGGGTAATCTGCTCTACCTTGGTGCTTTTAGCATTCTTGCCAGGGGTAACGATGTAGATATCTGTAGGGTGGCTCATGCTAGCCTTGGTAGCGAGAAGCTTGTTGCCGTTGTTGGCGAGCGAGATGCTTCCGTAGTCAGCCCACTCGTTGGTGATCTGCTTCACTTCGCCCTTGAAGTTAGCCTGATAGAGGTTCAGGGTTCCGTGCCATACGCCGATGAAGCTGAGGCTCTTGCTGTCCTTGTTCCATACGAAGCCCTCTACGTTAGAGTCGAACTTGTCTGATACATAGTTCTTCTTGCCGGTAGCGAGTTCGTATACGCAGAGGCGGTTGCGGTCGCTCTCGTATCCATCGCGAGCCATGCTCTGCCAAGCGATGTACTTGCCGTCAGCAGAGAACTGAGGGTTCACGTCGTAACCAGGGTTGTTCTTCAGATTCTCAGGAGCGTTGACAGCCTGGTTCTTCATGCTCTTGGTAGCATCAATCTTAGGCTCTACATAACCCGCCTCCTTGCAGAGGTTCTTAGTCTCGCGCGTACCTATATTATATAGGTAAATATCAGAATCGGTAGAGATGGCATACTGAACGCCCTCTTTCTTGCGGCAGGTATAGGCGATGGTCTTGGAATCAGGACTCCATGCCAACTGCTCGATGCCTCCGAATGGAGCCATAGGGCACTCGAATGGTTCATCCTTCAGGATGTCTTCGCCAGCGTTGACGGTACCGTCCTCAGCCACATCAGCCACGAAAGGATGGAGAAGACTCTCTACGTAGTGGTCCCAGTGGCGATAGTTCATGTCGGTAACGAGACGACCGGTAGCCAATGGAAGGTCAGAAGGATTCTCCTTGATGGTTCCGTGATAAGGGAGTTCCTTGATGAGTATTACCTTCTTGCCGTCAGGAGAGAAGCGGAAGCCCTGGATGCCCAACTTGTCGTTGGTGAGCTGCTTGCGGCCTGTTCCGTCTGGGTTCATGCTCCAGAGCTGACCGTCACGGATGAAGGCAATCTTCTGACCGCCCTGAATCCATGCAGCATCGCTTTCGCTCTTGGCATCAGTGGTCAAAGCCTTCTGGTTCTTGCCATTGGCATCCATGATGAAGAGCATCTGATGGCTCTTGTTTTCCTTAACACTGTAGTAACCCACCTGGTAAACCACCTGCTTGCCATTAGGCGAAGCTTCTGCGGCACCAATACGTCCCATAGCCCAAAGAGCCTCTGGTGTCATCAGGTGGTTCTCCACCTTGATGTTGTTTTTCTCAATCATAGTCTGTGCATCGACTGTTGTCGCACCCATGGTGAGGGCTGCAGCAGCCAAAATCATTGCTTTAATCATATTTTTGTGATTTTATTGAATATTTTCTGCAAAGGTACTGCAAATCGAGGACAATACAAAATAAATCGTGATTTATTTTTATAGTCGAGTGCAGCGTAACTTATTCAAAGTTACTGCAAATCGAGGACAATACAAAATAAATCATAAAAAAAAACTTATGGATTCTTTCTTGTATCCCATTTTTTTTTGTAATTTTGCAGTGTGTAATCAAGACATTAAACTTAATATGAATATTTTATTTCTTACGCAGTTTGCCTGCTTTGTCGTTTCTGGTATGCTGGCATTATTTCTGATATTGACCCGCTTTCAGATACGCTGGCCCAATCATCGCTATGAGGTATCGCGATGGCTGATGTGTGGAGCTATGCTTGCACTGACTTTCCATTTCGTCTTGCAGATGGCATTTGATATCCGTGCCAAGAGCGATGCAGTCGGTGCCGTGGTGAACATTCTCTTCTATGCACCTATCGAATATCTCATGACCTGTGCCACTTTCAATCTCATCTGCTATCGCAGTGGGCGCAAGCGGGTAGGACTGTTCTGTTCGCTCAGCTATGCGCTTATCATTATCTGCTTCCTGATGGGATTCATTGGGGTTGTACCCAAGGGCAGCATGCATATCGGTTTCTGGCTGTATCTGATGCTGACTATCTTTACCCTCACTATCATTTACTGCATCATCGTTACCTTTCGTGAGATGCAGCACCATCGTAAGATTCTCCTGGACAATACTGCGGAAGACCTTTTGCCGTTTGACAGCTTTGCCAGCATGAGTTATGTCTCCATGGGTATCTGCTGTCTGGGTTTGATGGCGGGCATCATCTCCCGCCCCATCCTGCTGGTCATTGCCCCGCTGGTACTGCTTTCGGTGGTTGTCTTCATCGTCAGTTTCGTGGGTTATGGTTTCAATATCATGCCGCTGGACAACATGCTTGAACGGCAGATAGAGGAGGAGACAGAAGAGGAGACAGAAGAGGATGAGCCGGTTGAGGACGAAGAGGAAGTTGACGAATGTCTGACGCCGGAGAGTATCGCCAAGATAGAGAAATTGCTGGCAGAATGGTGCAAGAATGGAGGTTTCCGTGACAGCGCTATGAACATGCCGATGCTGGCATCCATGATTTGCGTCAACCGTAAAGACCTGTCTGCTTATTTTGAAGATTATCTCCAGAGCAGTTTCCGAGTATGGCTGAGCGATATCCGATTCCAGAAAGCCCAGAGCATGTTGAGGGAAGAAACCAGATACTCCAACGAAACGGTTTCCATAGAATGCGGCTTCTCATCCCATGCCCATCTCTATAAAGTCTTCAAGGCTAAGACAGGTATGACTCCGATACAATGGCGCCGTTTTATGGCAAACAAAGCTAGTGAAAATAGTTTCATTCCTACGAATGAAACACCTATTTGATAGGAATGAAACTATTTTCTTGAGGAATGAAACTCCTTTTTTTGTTTTTAATTATTATATTTGCAACCGTAAGTGATAATTAAAAATGAATTTATATGGAGAATTACTCAGTTTTACAGACCATGACGCTCGCTGATATCGTGGGTGTATTTCTCATCCTGGTGATAGCCCTTGGCTCATTCTCTCTGATGTGGATAGATTATCGTGTATACCTGGAAAATCATAAAAAGAAGCTCCGCCTGTTCGATTTCATCAGGAAGGAACAGTTGTATCTTTTCCTTTTCCTGATGTTCATCTTTCTGATTGGTGGGGAGATATTGCTCTATTCCTATTTATAAAGGTACTGATGAGTTGCCAGAAATAAGGCGATTGCTGTTTTTATGGCATGATAATGACAACTTTTGCGTCCTTTATTTGATTATTCAATAGTTTTTTTGTAATTTTGCAGGAGATTTTTGATTTCAAATTGCAAGATATAATAACAATTATGAAGATAGGATTTGACAACGAGAAGTATCTGAAGATTCAATCCGAGCATATCAAGGAGAGAATCTCTAAGTTTAACGGAAAGCTCTACCTGGAATTGGGAGGTAAGCTTTTCGATGACCACCACGCCAGTCGTGTTTTGCCGGGTTTCCAGCCTGATAGCAAACTGCGCATGTTTCAGAAAATCAGCGATAGCATTGAGATTGTTATCGTAATCAGTGCCGCCGACATCGAGAAGAACAAGAAGCGTGCCGACCTGGGTATTACTTACGATGAGGACGTGCTGCGTCTTCGTGGCGAGTTCCAGAACCGTGGTTTCATGGTGGGGTCTGTTGTCATTACCCATTATAACGGTCAGCCTGCTGCCATCGCTTTCAAGCAGCGTCTGGAGCGTGAGGGCATCAAGGCTTACTGCCATTATCTCATCGAGGGCTATCCTCACAACGTGAATCTCATCGCTTCTGACGAGGGATTCGGTCAGAATGACTATGTGGAGACTGAGCGTCCGCTCGTCATCGTTACTGCTCCTGGTCCTGGTAGCGGCAAGATGGCTGTCTGCCTGAGCCAGCTTTATAATGAGAACAAGCGTGGGGTGCGTGCAGGCTATGCCAAGTTTGAGACCTTCCCTGTATGGAATCTCCCATTGAAGCATCCGGTGAACATCGCATACGAGGCTGCTACTGCCGACCTCAACGATGTGAACATGATCGACCCATTCCATCTGGAGGCATACAACAAGATTGCCATCAACTACAACCGTGACGTGGAAATCTATCCTGTGCTCAATGCTTTGTTCGAGGGCATCTATGGCAGCAATCCTTACAAGTCGCCAACGGATATGGGTGTCAACATGGTGGGCTTCTGCATCTCTGATGATGAGGTTTGCTGCGAGGCATCCAAGAATGAGATTATCCGTCGTTACTATGCTGCAACCAACAAGATGGCGGCTGGCGCTTGCAATGATGCGGAAATCAACAAGATCCAGATGCTCTTCAATCAGGCTAAGATTACTACGGATTACCGCAAGGTGACTGTGGCTGCTAAGAATCACAAGAAGGAGACGGGTCATACTTCTGCTGCGATAGAGTTGGAGGATGGCAAGATTATCTGCGGTCACAGCAGTGAGTTGTTGGGTTGCAGTGCGGCATTGATATTGAATGTTACCAAGCATTTGGCGGGCATCGACCATGAGTTGAAGTTGATTCCTCAGTCGATGATTGAGCCAATCCAGCATACCAAGGTGAATTATCTGGGTGGTCACAATCCTCGTCTTCATACGGATGAGGTTCTCGTAGCCCTCTCTGTTCTCTCGGAGAATGACGAGAACTGCAGAAAGGCATTGGAGCAGTTGCCTAAGCTTCGTGGCTGTCAGGCACATTGCACCGTGATGCTGAGTGATGTAGACCAGAAGATCTTCAAGAAGCTCGGAGTGAATATCACCTGCGAGCCTGTGCTGAAGAAGTAATTTCGAATTAAATTCTATAGAAGAAGAAGATTCGGATTATATAAAATACCCCCGAAGGGGTATAGTTAATCGTGAAGTTTGATTAATTATACCTTTTCGGGGGTAATTATTGAGTGCCAATTAATACTGATGAAGTAAATCTTCGATGATTATTTTCAATTCTGGTAATCCGTTTTTGATAGTATCATATACGATTGTTTCATCGACATTGGCATATTCGTGAGAAATCATATTTCTCATGCCATATATAGCTTGCCATGGAATGTTGGGATAAGCTTCTAAAGGCTTTTCTTCTACTTTTAAAAGTTTACCCACGTGTTCACCAATTACCTGTAGTCTCATAACACAAGCGTTGAAGGCCATATACTTAGTTGGGGAAAGCATGAAATCATCAGCTGATTCCACATCCTTGCTCCATTCTTGTATTAACTCGATTGATTCTTTGATTTCTTCGAGCTTGTCGTGGATGGTACTGCGATTATACATACACGGCCTCCTGATTGATATTTGACTGCAATAAAGGGCGGAGCGATTTGCGGAAGCGAACTAAATCAACTTTGGTATTGAATAATTTACTTAAAGCCTCATGTAAGTTATGCATGAGCGAGAGAGTTGGCTTTTCTACTTCCACAACAATATCTATATCACTGTCTTCTGTATTTTCGCCTCGTGCAACCGAGCCGAAAATACCGAGTTTAGTGATACCAAAGCTATCTCCAAACTGTTGTTTGAAGTTGGCTAACTTTTCTAAGCTTTCTTGTAATCTAACCATAACTTGTATCTTTAGTTGCTGCAAAAATACGGAATAATTCTAAAATAACCAAAACTATTAGCTATTTTTTTTATCTTTCCACAGGCATTCCGAGCTTTGTCCAGTTTAGAAATCCGCCTTCCATATCATATACCTTGAAGCCTTGCTTCTGCATTTTCAGGCAGGCACCATGGCTTCGCTTTCCGCTTCTGCAATAGATGTAGTAGGTGCGGGATTTATCAAGCTTACTGATGCCGGCATCGAATGCCTCGGGATTGAGGTAATCCAGTTGTTGGGCACCTGCCAGATGACCTTCTGCGTATTCCTTTTGGGTGCGGACATCTAGAAGGATGCTGGTTGTATCTGCCTTTGCCTGGTCGATAAAGGCCTGTGGAGCCAATACGATGATACCATCCGATGGGGCTGATTTTGCTGATGTGGCCGATTTGCCAGCCTGTGCTGAGCAGCCCGTGGTTGATAAGCCGATGGCTGCTAAAAGAGATAAGAGTATTTTCTTCATTTTCTGTTTTATTTATATTGTTCTTGTTTTTTGCTTTTTTTATTCATGTTTGTTCTGCTTGGCGGAAAGAATTGCAGAAATAATTGCTGAAAGAAATTATCTTAATGCCATGACTCGGCTGAGAATCAGTTTCTTGTATTGCTTCTTCATGCCGTCTGGCAGGAAGGAGGCGTCTATCAGGTCGAGCCATTTCACGATAGAGCGACGGAATTTCTTGGCAATGTTGCTGATTACCTTTTCGCTGAGTCCTGATGCCGTCATTACCTTGATGAAATCAGCTTTCTGAATCTTTCGCTTTCTGCCATTGAGCGTCAGTGCGAGTTCTTCGGGATCCTCCGGCATCACGAGCTGGGTGCAGAGGAGGTCGTAGGCAGGGGTTAATCCATAGCCCAGTTTCCTGTTGTTGTAGAGCGAGAAGTTCTTGAGATGCATGTCGGCGTTGCCGGTAATCCACGAGAAGATGACTACCTCCCAATAGTTCACGAGGTCGAGCTGCGAGAAGGAGGAATACTTTTTGATGAGTTTGGCTACCTGCTCGTAGGATCCTTTGTATTTGTATTCGGTAAGGCGCTCGGATAGCTGGCACATATCTTCCATGGGTACTTTGGTGCCATCATCCAGTCGGTCTATTCTCCGGGTGATATAACAGAGTTCGCCATCGGCAAAGCGAATCAGACCATGGGGAACCACGGCGATTTTGGCGGCTTCGGCGAGGTGCATTGTGAGATCTTCTATTTCCGGAAGACAGCGATAGCGGTCGGTCTGGGGCTTGAGGATGTATTTTCCCCAGAGGCCTACGATGGTAAATCGGGATGGTTCGTTCTTTCCGCCTGCGTTCACATCGAGCGAGAGTTTCGCCTGCACACCGGTGAGGGTGGTCTGGGCACGCACTACCTGCCTTGCCAGGTCGCCGATTTCCTTTCTTATATAGGGTAGGACAGGGGCTTCCTTGGTACCGAAGAGTTTCTTGGCGCAAGCAGGGTGGTAATCTATCTGACCTGGCTTGAGCGGTTTATAGCAATATAGACATTTTTCCATATTTCTTTCTCCTTTCTAGTTTTTGGGGGAAGTATTTGTTCCTTCTGCAGGTGAAGTTTCTTCTGTAAGTGAAGTTCCTTCTGCAGGTGAATTGTTGGTTCTTTCTGCATGAGATTCTTCAACCGGGATGACGCTGACGGCTCCGATGCAATCCTTGCAGCAGGCAAGGAGGAGCGACATTCTATCCCGCTGGTTGATTTTCCAACTGCTTTCTGCGATATTCAGGAGCCATCCTTCGGGGATTAACCCATCGAAGAAGGGAAACAGCACGGTATCGTGGTAGGGCTCGTTTGATAACGGGAGTGTGAGGCTCACGGCTTCTGCACCATCCGATGCCAGATAATCAGCATCGTAGGCAAAGGTGAAACCCGTTTCGTCTTCCGTCAGCAGGCCTACGTATTGGTTGTAGAGATAAATCTTTCCTTGTTTCATAAAGTTCAGTTTTTATTCTTTTCTGATAGGAACGGGGCCGATTTCCTGGCCGAAGAGGAGGAGAACCTGGTTAACTTTGTCCAGTCGCAATGTTTCCTTTCCCTGTTCCAGTTCTCTTACGAATCGGAGGCCTACGCCTGATTTCGCAGCCAAATCTATTTGGGTCAATCCGAATTGCTTGCGCATTTCCTTGACGTATGATGATAATGTATTGCTCATATTTTATTTGTTTTATACCCTTTCGGGGACAAATATACGAATAAAAAATGAAAATACCCCCGAAAAGGTATAATTTATAATATCATTTAACAAATTATACCTTTTCGGGGGTAATGTTATGCGTTTGTGGCTGGAGTAACTCCTGTAACATTAGCTAGTGTGTCACGAATAAAACCATTGATTGTTGTTCCTGCTTGCATCGCCATCATTGCAATACGGCTATGAATTTCAGGAGTAATGCGGATATTCAAGTTGCCACTATAAGGTGCACGAGGTGCCTTGCCATTGGCTTTACATAAAGCCAGATAGTCATCTATTGCGCCTTCAAAATCCCTTCGTAGTTCATTGACATCTTGACCTTCGTAGGTAATCATATCCTTGCTCATTCCGAGAACTTTGCCATATAAGCAATTGTCCTCCTCACTATAATCTACGCTACCCGTATAACCTTTATATTTTAATAATCCCATATTATGTTCCTCCTATTTATTAATATATCCATTAGCTTTTAGAAATGTGAATACTTGTCTCATAACATATCCTTTGATTATATTTGAAGGATGAGGCTTATGCATGATGTAGCTATTAAAAAAGCGTAACGAACACCTTTTTGGGTAATCATTACGCTTTCATTTTTATCTAGAAAACTTTATTTTCCGAGATTATTCTTTTTCTCGTTCAGTTCTGCCTGCTTACGCATCATCTCTTCCTGCTGCTGGCGCTGCAATTCCTGGAGGGCCTGCATTCTTGCCATAAGGCCGCTTGCCTTCTTAGGGTTGTTCTTGTTCTCCTGATAGCGCTTCTCCAGGATGGCGAGGAGCTTCTCGTCGTTGGTGGTCTTGCGCAAGGTCCACATGATTGCGGCACTGAAGAACAATGAGATGAAGTAGTAGAAGTTCAAACCTGCTGAGTAGTCATTGAACATGAAGAAGAACATCAATGGCATGAGATACATCATCCACTGCATCATCTTCATCTGCTCTGCCTGCTGACCTACCATCTGGTCACGCTGCTGGCGCATCGTCATCCATGAGTACAACAGGTTGGCTACGCAGAAGAGAATACAGGTCAAACTCAAGTGGTCGCCAATCAACCAGATGTTGGTGTTCCACTCGATGATTGGGTCGAAGGTGCTCAAGTCGCTCATCCACAAGAACTTCTCACCACGAAGCTGGATGGCATTAGGCACGAAGTTGAACATCGCAACCCAAACCGGCATCTGAATCAGCATTGGCAAGCAACCAGACAGTGGACTAACACCATACTTGGCATATTCTGCCATCATCGCCTGCTGCTTCTGCATCTGGTCCTCAGGCTTGTTGTACTGGGCGGTAGCTGCCTCGAGCTTTGGCTTCAGCACACGCATCTTGGCAGAACTCATATAGCTCTTCTTCACCATAGGGTAGGTGATGAGCTTGAGGAGCAATGTGATGAGAATCAATACGATACCCATTGGGAATACATTGCTCAACCAGTCGAACACGTAGAGTGTGAAGAAACGGTTGATCCAGCGGATGATAGGCCATCCCAGATAAACGAGCTTCTGGAACTCCAGGTCCTTGCCGAAGGTGCTCTCCTTCTCTGTATTCTTCAGAATCTGGAAGTCGTTAGGACCGAAGTAGAACTCAAACTCAGATGCCTTCTTGCCGGTTGGGTCGAAGGCAGTCTTCATTTTAGCCTGGAACTGCTTCAGGTAGCCCGAACCCTTTTCCTGAGGGATAGAGGTCATGAAGGCATCCTTGTCGAAGTTGTCCTTAGCTACCATAATAGCTGAGAAGAACTGGTTCTTGAAAGATACCCAGTCGATAGTCTCTTCAATTTTCTCGTCGATTTTCTCGCTGCCCTCATTCAGGTGGTCGGTGCCGCCCTCTGCCTCATGATAGGTGAGGGTAGTGTAGCGGTTCTCGAACATGAAGCCACGCTCCTGCTGGCGTGCCTTGTCGCTCCAGTCGATGCTCATCTTGTTGCAGTTAGGTGAGAACAGTCCTGCCATACCTTCTGTCTGCAGACTCATGTGGAGCATGTAGTCATCGCCGAGGGTATAGGTCATGCTGAGGGTCTTGCCTGGGGCAGCCTCTGCAGTCATGGTGACAGACTTGTCAGTCACGTTAGATGGAGTGAAGTAGAGATCGCTGGTGATGATGTTGGCCTCCTTCGCCTCGAGCATGAACTTGAGGCTCTGGTCGTTGCCGTCGAAGAGGGTAACGTCCTTCTGGTCGGCAGAACCGTCTTTCACCTTGAGGTTGTGACCCACGTATCCCTTGATGACTGCCTTCTCGACAGTACCACCCTTGGTATTGAGCGTCAACTCAACCTTCTCATTCTTCAAAACTACTTTCTGAGCCTGACCCTTCAAAGCCGAATAGAATAGGGCGGTAGAGTCTGCCTCAATCTGAGCCTTCGCATCAGCCTGGCGCTTAACAGCGGCAGCCTTGCTGGCCTTTTCCATCTCGGCATGTTTAGCCTTGGCGATGGAGTCCTGAACGAATGCCGCTCTCTGTTCTTCGGCTGAAGGCTGGTTGTACCAGCTAAAGCCAATCAGCACTACGGCAATCAGGAGGAAACCGATAATGTTGTTCTTATTCATTATTATTTTTTATTGTTTTATTTTCTCTGAAGCGACAGCAAAGGTCGTGCCATTCTGCTGCCTGAAGCCAGCCTGCGCTATTTCTTGTTAGCGATGGCTGTCTTTACAAAGTCAACAAACAATGGGTGCGGCTTCAATACCGTGCTCTGGTACTCCGGATGATACTGTGTTCCGATGTACCATTTCAAGCCTGGGATTTCCACTACTTCTACCAGGTCGCTCTCCGGATTGCGGCCCACGCACTTCATGCCATGCTTTTCGTATTCCTTCAGGAAATTGTTGTTGAACTCATAGCGGTGGCGATGGCGCTCCTGGATATGCTCCTTCTTATAGATGTTGAACACGCGACTGCCTTGTCTCAGTACGCACTCGTAGGCGCCGAGTCGCATGGTTCCACCCATGTTTGATATGTTCTTCTGCTCCTCCATGATGTCGATGACATTATGTGGAGTCTTCTCATCCATCTCGCGGGAGTTGGCATCCTTGTAGCCCAATACGTTGCGGGCGAATTCGATGACGATCATCTGCATACCCAGGCAGATGCCGAAGGTAGGGATGTCGTGGGTGCGGGTGTAGTGGGCAGCGATGATCTTGCCCTCGATGCCGCGCTGGCCGAATCCTGGACAGATGACGATGCCGTCCTGACCCTTCAGCTGCTCAGCCACATTCTCTTCCGTGAGATGTTCTGAGTTGATGAATGTAATCTTCACCTTGTGGTCGTTGTAGGTGCCGGCATGCGAGAGGCTCTCGCGGATGCTCTTGTAGGCATCCTGCAGGTCGTACTTTCCAACGAGACCGATGTTCACCACCTCGGTAGCCTTGTTTCTGCGGTCGAGGAAAGTTTTCCATGGACCCAGTGCAGGCTTCTCGCCGATAGGCTCTCCCATCTTGCGGAGGATGGCGGTGTCGAGGCCCTGGTTCTGCATGTTGACAGGTACCTCGTAGATGCTAGGAAGGTCTTCGCTCTGGATTACGCAGTCGATGTCTACGTTACAGAAGCTTGCCACCTTCTTCAGGATTCCCTCTTCGAGATGCTTCTCGGTGCGGAGAATCAGAACATCTGGCTGAATACCTACACTCTGCAGTTCCTTCACGGAGTGCTGGGTAGGCTTTGTCTTCAACTCGCCTGCAGCCTTCAGATAAGGCACATAGGTGAGGTGAACATTGACGGCGTTCTTGCCCAGTTCCCATTTCAGCTGTCGGATAGCTTCCATGTATGGGGCACTCTCGATGTCGCCGATGGTTCCGCCAATCTCGGTAATCACGAAGTCATAGTGATACTTCTTGCCGAGCAGCTTCACGTTGCGCTTGATCTCGTCGGTGATGTGAGGCACCACCTGGATGGTCTTGCCGAGATAGTCGCCACGACGTTCCTTGTCAATGACTGCCTTATAGATACGACCTGTGGTGAGAGAATTCGCTTTTGTAGTCTGAATGCCGGTGAATCGCTCGTAGTGTCCGAGGTCCAGGTCGGTCTCCATACCATCTACCGTTACGTAGCACTCACCATGCTCGTACGGGTTCAGTGTACCCGGGTCGATGTTGATGTATGGGTCAAACTTTTGGATAGTAATGTTGTAACCTCTTGCTTGAAGAAGTTTACCGATGGATGAAGATATGATTCCTTTACCCAAAGAAGAAACCACACCACCAGTAACGAAGATGTACTTTGTTTCAGCCACGATATTTATAATTTAAATTAGAATAATTTTGGGTGCAAAGTTACTATAAAATTATGAATTAGCCAAAATATTTGTAAAGAATGGCTCTGAATTTAGAATTATTTTGTTACCTTTGTGCCCAAATTATGTTATATCAAGGTATGAAAATAAAATTTGGATTACTCGTTTTAGCTTGGGTGGCTTGTCTGGCGCCTGCCGATGCGCAGCGTTCGCACAGGAAAAATGCACCTAAGGAGACTCTTGAAGCTAAGGATAATCGGCTGTTGAAAGACTATGCTGATTCTCTCTCAGTATATGGCAGTCGGCTGGATTCGGTCAGGTTGAAAGCCGATGACAGCCGTTTCAGCCTGCTCTTTACTCCGCTCACTTTCTATCATTCTCCTGCCAATCATCTGCTGCGCATCTCGCCAAAGGGTGAAGTGGGGGATTCGCTCGAGACGGAGCTGGATGCTGCCCTGATGGATATCTATCTCAGACGTCCCGACCTGGTAAGGGCTACGGAATCCCGACTCAGAAAGGTGGGGGCACCGCTCGATGCGCCTTCCAAACCGAAGAAAAACCATCCTGACCTCGTTGAGCAGGTGGCTCCGAAGGCGATAGAGATAGAGTCGGCTCCGATGGATCTGGTCATCACCCGTCCTAATTTCTGGACCATCAACGGTGATTATTACCTCCAGTTCCTGCAGAATTATGTTTCTAGCAACTGGTACAAGGGTGGTGAGAGCAACTATTCGATGCTGGGACGCATCACCATGCAGGCAAATTACAACAACAAGCAGAAGGTGAAGTGGGACAACAAGCTGGAGCTGCGCTTGGGTTATCAGACGTCCAAGGGCGACTCCCTGCGTTCTCTCAAGACTTCCGACGACTTGATACGATATACCAGCAAGTTGGGTCTTCAGGCTACCAAGCGATGGTATTATACCTTGCAGATGGTGGCTCAGACGCAGTTTGCCCATGGATTGAAGAGTAATGACAAGATGGTTTATTCCGATTTCTTCTCTCCATTCAATCTGAACCTCTCTGTCGGTATGGATTATTCGGTTGATTGGTTCAAGCACAGGCTGAAGGGTAGTGCCCATCTGGCTCCTCTGGCGGTCAACTGGAAGTATGTGGGCCGTGAGGCGTTGGCTACAAGATATGGTTTGGACGAGGGCCAGCACGGTTTGGTGGATTACGGTTCGGAATGCACGTTTGACCTGTCCTGGCAGATAGCGCAGAACATCAAGTGGAAGACCCGATTGTGGGGATATACCACCTACAAGCGTGCGGAAATAGAGTGGGAGAATACGATTACCTTCCAGTTCAACCGTTACATCTCCACCAACATCTTCCTCTATCCGAGATTTGATGATGGTGCCAAGCGCAAGGACGATCAGAGCTACTGGCAGTTCAAGGAATTCATGTCTATCGGCTTCTCTTATTCTTTCTAGAAAAGTTTGCTCCCACACGCCCTGTAACGGTTTGCCCCACACGCCCTGAACCAACGGTCACCGGCCGAAGGGAAAGGTAAAGGGCAGAAGCTCCTAGCCCGGGGCAACGCCCTGGGTTAAAAACCGCAATCAACAATACCGCCCTGAAAGGGCAAAAGCTTTAAAGATATCAGAAAGCTTTTGCCCTTGCAGGGCGTCTTTTGTATATATATCCTTAATACCCAGGGTGTTACCCAGGGTTAGGAGCTTTTGCCCTTTACCTTTCCCTTCGGCCGGTGACCGTTGGTTCAGGGCGTGTTAGAAACAAGGCATGTTAGAAGCGGAAGCAGACTTCTGCATCTGCCATGGAGTAATTATGCTTCGCGAGTGTCTTGTCGTTGATAAGCGCATACTCGGTAAGGATAGAGATTCGCTTGCCGATGTGGAAGTTCAAACCAGCCTCATACTGGGTTCTCTGCATGTTGCTCTTGCCGTTAGGCTGATACATGTCGTAACGTGCCTTGATGTCGATTCGGCTGTTCTTTGGCAGCTGAGCCAATGGAGCGATAACCAATCCGTAAACACCCTGTGCCTTATCGCCAATCTTTTCATTAAGATTGCAGTCCTTGGCGTTGGCATCATTGAAATTAGTGATGCTCTTTGCGAATGCCTTTCCTGTGGAGTGGATATATTCGGAGCGTACGGTCCAGCCGTCTTTCTTATATTCGAAAGAGAAGGCGTAGCGGTTCTGGTTGAGGCTGCGAACCTCATTGGTGTGAGTAATCTCTTTTGTGGCATCTGGTCGGCTAGAGACCAAATCTGTAACAGTTTCCGTCCAAGTTCCCTTTCTTGCATAAGAACCGGTCCATCCGAAGGCACCGATGCGCATGCCGCTTACTGGCATCAGCCATACACCGCCAATCACATTCTTCTGCTGGTCAACGTCCTTGGTATTGGTTCCCTGTCCGTTGAATACGCCAATCTGATAGTGCAGCAGGTTTCTGCCGTTGGCATTCTTGAGGAAATCACCCTGAAGCTGCAGACCGATGTCACGACCGTTGGAAGCATGCTCTCCGGCACGGTCACTAAAACCTGCCAGCTTGCTCACGTTCTGGGAATATCCCATGAAGCCCTGGTCGATAGGGTGCATCGGATTCTCAAAGGTGAATGGGTTCTTGAACTGACCAATCTTCACCTTGAAATAGTCGTACTTCTGCCATTCAGCAAACAAATCCACCATTCTCGGGCTTGACCCCAGGTTGGAGGTGTTGCCGTTGAACTGAATCTGAGTCTTCCAGTAGAAGTCGTCAGCGATGCGACCTTCGAGAGCGATACGAGCCATACGGATGTTGAATGAGTTGGATTCAGCATCTTTCTGTCCGCTGTACTGATACTGGGTCATTCCATACCCCGACAATTTTACGTTGCTCAACCATGAAGGCAATTCGATGGTCTGCTTCTTTTGGGCGCTGGCAGAGACCGCAGTCAAAGCCATGAGCGCCAGGATGATACTCTTTTTCATCTTATTTCTATTTTGTTTTCTAGGTTTACTGAACTTTCGCATGTGGGGAAGTTAAGGGAAGTTAGGAAGTAAGGAGAAGTTAGAGGGACAAATGTTCTGAGTTTACGCCAGAAGACTATTGTCTCTTAACTTCCCGAACGACCGTAGGGAGTGATAACTTCATTAACTTCAATCAATTCCCTCACTTGCGAAACTTGAATTAGTTTATTGCTTTGCTGCGAGTTCCTCTTCTGTCAGGTCTTCAGCCTGTGCTGCCTGGAGTGCGAGTTTCTCTGCCTCCTTGGCAGCCTTGGCTTCTGCTATCGCCTTTTCACGTTCCTTGCGCTCCTTCTTCTTCTGCTTGATTTCAGCATCGCTGCGCTTCTCGAGCAATACAACGTTCTCTACGTGAGGAGTATGAGGGAACATGTCAACCGGCTGGACAGCAGCCACCTTGTAGTGGTCGTCCATCAGCTGCAGGTCGCGTGCCTGGGTAGCTGGATTGCAGCTTACGTATACGATGCGCTTTGGCGCTGCGTTCAGGATGACGTTTATTACGTCTGGGTGCATTCCGGCACGTGGTGGGTCGGTGATGATGACGTCCGGGCGACCGTGCTGGGCGATGAAATCATTGGTCAGGATGTCCTTCATGTCGCCTGCATAGAAGAGGGTATTCTCGATGTTGTTCACCTGGGAATTCACCTTGGCATCCTCGATAGCTTCTGGCACGTACTCGATACCGATAACCTTCTTTGCCTTGTGAGCCACGAAGTTGGCGATGGTTCCGGTGCCGGTATAAAGGTCGTAAACCAGCTCATCGCCAGTAAGGTTGGCAAACTCGCGTGCCACACAGTAGAGGTGGTAAGCCTGCTCGGTATTGGTCTGGTAGAAACTCTTCGGACCTACCTTGAACTTCAGGTCCTCCATCAGTTCGAAGATATGGTCGTTACCCTTGAAGAGGCTGAGTTCCAGGTCGTTGATGGTATCGTTGCCCTTCTGGTTGTCCACGTACATGAGTGATGTAATCTGAGGGAACTTATCAGCCACCTGCTGCATCAGCTCCAATGCCTTCTGCTCATCTCCCTCCTCGTCATAGTGGAACTGGAATACGAGCATCCACTCGCCGGTGTTCGAATTGCGGATCATCATGTTGCGGAGCAAACCGTGCTGCTCACGGAGATCGTAGAAGGTATAGTCGTGAGAATCAGCATATTCGAAGACGAAGTTGCGGATTTCGTTGCAGAGGTCGTCCATCAGCCAGCACTTCCTGATAGGATAAATCTTGTCGAAGGCTCCGGTGATATGGAAACCGATGGCGTTCTGGGCGTGGCGTTCCTTGAGTGATGAGACGGTATCGTCCTCTTTCTGAGGAAGTTGTGAGAGTTCCTCTGCGGTGAACCAGCGCTTGTTGCTGCATCCGAACTCAATCTTGTTGCGATACTCCTGGGTCTTCACGCTGCCCATGATAGGGCGGAACTCAGGGAGTTCAATCTTGCCGATGCGGGTAAGCTGGTCTTCCACCTGCTTCTGCTTCGCCTTGATCTGCTCCTCGTAAGGCAGGTTCTGCCATTTGCAACCGCCGCAGATGCCGAAGTGCTCGCACATAGGCTCCTGACGGATGTCGCTTTTTTTGATGAAGCGAACCACCTTCGCCTCGCAGTACTTATGTTTCTTCTTGACTACCTGCAAATCTACCACATCACCTGGCACACAGAACGGAACGAAGATGACCTGGTCGTCTACTCGTGTGATGCACTTACCCTCGGCTGCAACAGCCTCGATGGTGATGTTCTCCAAAAGAGGTAATGGTTTACGTTTTCTTGCCATAATTCTAATTTGTTTTTTATGGGTGCAAAGTTAATACATTTTTGCGAGAAATGAAAGAGTTGTCCCGAATTATTTGCGTTTAAAAGTAAAAGGCGTTTAAAGGTAAAAAAGTAAAAAGGTAAAAAAGTAAAAAGATTGTGGGGCGGTAAGAAAAGTAACAGGTAATATTTTGTGGTTGTAAAGGGGTGAAAATGTGAATGTGAATGTGAATTTGAAATGTAAGTGAAGAAAATGAGTGGATAGTATATATTTATTGGAGAGTGTAAACTAAACTGTGTCAAGCTACAATAAAAGTAGTTTAACACAGTTTTTATATTATGGACAACTTAGAAATTGATTACAAGAAAGCTGCTCAGCAGTTGCGTA
>NZ_JBQKLN010000041.1:0-36085 GCF_052116205.1 Prevotella sp. Sow4_E9_plate
TTTGTCTCAGCAACCATCCAAGATATATAGATGGTTGCCAAGCCTCTGTGTCCCTTATATAAAAACATTATAAAGCCTTTAGATAGAGCTCGTTATCCCGAACTGAGGTATATAATATGTATATATATATGAGAACCGGCACAAAAAAAGGGCTAGTCCCATTATCAGGACTAGCCCTCCGTTTTAATTATTTTCTAGGGTGCAATGAAATGTCATCCAAAAAGCTGCTTAGCACGTTATGAGTGATTACTTTACCTCAATGTGCTTAACATCGTCTTTCTTCTCCTCCTTGGCTACCTTAGGAATCTCAATCTTCAAGACACCATCGCTGACCTCAGCAGAAATCTTCTCGTGGTTGGCATCCTCAGGTAAAGCATAGCTCTGAGAGTAGCTGCTGTAAGAGAATTCACGACGCAGGTAATGCTCTTCCTTCTTTTCCTCCTTCTTCTCGTTCTTGTTCTCGATAGATACATTCAGATAACCATCCTTATCAATGTTCATCTTGACCATATCCTTCTTCAAGCCAGGAGCTGCAATCTCCATTTTGTAAGCTGTAGCATCCTCCTTCACGTTAACAGCAGGAGCTGTGGCGTTCATGTGTGGCATCAATTCTGTATCGAAGAAGTTGTCATTAAACCAACTATTCAACCAATTTGAAACACTATTATTTCTACGAGCTAACAACATAATGTAAAACCTCCGAATTTTATTTTTCTCGTCCTCTCTTCGCCTTCCGGCTCTGTCGGGATTTCTAATTGTTTATTAATTTATCCTTTTTCTTAATGAACGCTTCGGCTTTCGGGACTCAAGGATTTCGAGAAACCCTCAAATGCCATTGCTTAGGGTTCTTAACGTTCCCCTTGCCCTTTCGGCTTCCGCTTTCATCTTATGTATTAGCAAGTTATGTGCCAGGTGAATTTTTATATCAGGAGTGAACGGTTTTTGCCAGAACTGGCAATAAATGCTGCAAAAGTGGCATCAAAGTATAATTAATTTAATCATTTCTGCCAAAATGTTCCGTTTTCCCTCCTCAGTTGTTCCCGTCTGTTGCTTGAAGAACGAATGTATGTTAAACTTTTAATGAGAATACTTTTTCAAGTGGACTCTATCCTTTCAAGTCCTTATCCACCATGGCGCAGACACAAGAGTCTGACCATACATTCTCTGCCGTCTCTACCATGTCGATAATGGTATAGATTGGCAGGATGATACCCATGATGCCGATAGGAGCATTGATGCCGGACATCAGAGATAGGGTCAGAAAATAACATCCCATCGGCACTCCTGCATTACCCACTGCTGAGATAACTGAAATGAAGAGCCAGAGAATCATCGTAGTCCAAGGTAAAGGCATTCCTCCATTCTGCATCAGGAATAAGGAAGTTACGAGGATAAAGGCAGCGCAACCATTCATGTTGATGGTAGTACAGATAGGCAATACGAAGCGGGAAACCTGATTGGAAACTCCCAGTCTATCTTCTGCTGTCTGCATCGTCACCGGCAACGTAGCAGCAGAACTCTTTGTAAACAGAGCCATTAATACTGCCGGCATCATCTTTCCCAATGTACGCACAGGATTCAAGCCTCTTGCCAAGAGGAAGAGCGGGAGAATGATGAAGAATTGAATGACATTACCTCCCAGGATAACAGCTACGTACTTTCCTAGAGAAGCCATCACGATACCCGCAGAGAACTGGGCAGAGAGTTGTGCTGCAAAGGCAACGATACCCAGAGGCAGAGCCCAGATTAATCCATGAATCAGCAAGAAAAGCAAATCCTGTAATCCAAACAATCCCTTCATCACGACTTCTTTCTTATCGCTTGATGGCATTTTGGTTAAAGCAATACCTGCAGCTGCAGCCAAAATCAAGATGGAGAGTACATTTCCTTCGGCAAACGGCTTGATGATGTTGTTGGGTATTACCCCAAGAATATGGTCATAATAGCTGGTTTCTCCCAGCTTTTGGGGAACATCTGCCATACCGCTCTGTACCAAGGCTGTAGGTAAATTGCCTGGAGAAACGATGTTGTAGAGCACCAGTCCCACTGCTGCAGCTGCTATCGTCGTGAGTAGGGTGTAGGTGATGGCGTGGCGGAATATCTTACCGGTATCTGCCTGGTTGCCCAAGGATGCCAGGGTTGTGATGACTGCCAAGGCTATGGTTGGTACTGCTAGAAGTTGGAATAAGCGGGTATAGACCGTGGCGATGAAATTCATCAGGCCATCCAGCCAGCTGATGCCGAACATACCTAAGACTGCGCCTACTATCAAAGCGCCAATCCATAGTGCCAACTGCCGGGTTTGCTTATTTTTCACTCCTTTTTGCTTACTGCTGCCAGCATTGCTATCCGGCTGTCTATTTCCCATATCATTTATTGTTTTTCCCATGATTTTAAATTATTATTTTTTAGACAAAAGTATTCTCCTTATTCCAGTCCCCACATATCATTCAGCATTCTGATGGCTGACTCCGAGCGAAATACATGGTCGCGGAAGGTGATGATGCCTTCGGGAGCAAGGTGGTCTTCGAAGGAATTGACCAGGAAATCTGCTTCAAGCAGAATGCGGTGGTCGAGGCTGGTAACATCTTTATAAGTATGATGATGGGCAATGAGCCAGCAGATTCTTTCTGTCTGCGCAGCTGTGAATCCATCTACTTCTGACAGTACTTTTCTTGCCTCATCAGGACCCAGTTCTTCCTGATGCTTGCCATCGCAGTTTCTGTATCTGGCTTCTGAAACATGAATGCCTACATCGTGAAGAATGGCTGCTGCTTCGAGCACGAAGAGGTCTTCCTGGTTCATTCCCTCTGCTATCGCAATCATACGGGCAAAGTCGTGCACCTTTACGAAATGCTGGATGCGTGGCGCATCGCCACCATCGTATTTTATCATCGCCCTCATCAGACTGGCGAGTATCAAATCCTTATTTGTCATTATCTTATGTCTTTAAACCAATATTTATATCTACTTGATGGGATGTTAATCGAAAAGCTTCTTCCAAATCCACAATACCGCTATGGCACCAATGACACAGAAGATGAAATTGGTAAGATAACCTTTGCCAAACAACTCAATGTTCAGCAGACTGCTGATGATGGCACCGGCATAACTGCCTACAATACCTATGAAGAGATTCATACAACATCCTTTTCCTTCACCGCTCATAATGCGGTTGGCAATATAGCCAATGAAAATACCAGTAAGGATTGGCCACGCTGTGAAATCTGCAATATGTTCTAACATACTCTTTAAATTTTAAACTTTATCTTTTAGCATAAAATGCTTATTTATAACTCTATCTTTTTGCAAAGTTCTGCTATTTATGTGTGCCTGACAGAGGGTTACGCCCCCAGAAGGAAGGTTAATCCGCTGATTCCGATATAGGTATAGATGATGTATTTGAGCAGGGAACCGCTGAGGTGCTTGAATACCCAGGAGCCTATCAGGTTGCCGATGAAGACTCCGGCTATTCCGTAGATATAACCTATGGAGACCGTGGTGGTGAAGAAACCGTTGTAGGCTCTTGCCAGTGTCATTATCAGATTGCCTGCCAGGAAATAGGTCTGCGTCATCGCCAGATAGCGATCCTTGTCGGGCTCTGAACTGACAAAATAGAGCACGGCTGGTGGTCCCTGCATACCGAAGAATCCTCCCATCAGTCCGCTCAATGTTCCTGCCGTAACCTGCACGGGCAGCGTAGTCTTTACCTTGATGCGCTTGCTGAAGAAGGCGAAGTAGATGCTCACGATTATCAGAGTAATACCGAGCAATATGTTCAGTATGTGATATTCCATCCGCTTGAGCACGAAGATGGCTCCGATGGAGATGATGATGAAGGTGAACAGAATGGGCAGCAGCCGTCTCCAGGTGATGTACTTGTATTTCTGAATGACGATGATCAGGGAGGTTGTCATCGCCAGGATGCCAGAGAGGGTTGTTGCCTCACCGTATGAGGGCATGATGGAGGGGAGCATCGTCATGATGAAGATGCCAAAGCCGAAGCCAGTAGTGCGTTGTACAAAACTGGCTCCGATGCTCAACAGAAAAAGTTCGATGACAAAATTGTCCATTCTGCTGTAGGCTTATTGATGGATGTAATCCAGAATCTGCTCAGCATGAATCTTGGTCTTGATCTCCTTTGGAGTGAAAATCTTCTCAATGACGCCTTCTTCGTTGACGATATAAGTGGTGCGGAGGATGCCGATGGTCTTTCTGCCGCAGGTTACCTTTTCGCCCCAGCAGCCGAGTTCCTGCAACAGGGTGGTCTCGGTATCAGCAATAAGAGGGAACTGCAGGCCCTTGGTTTCTGCAAACTTCTTCTGCAGCGCCTGCTTGTCCTTGCTCACGCCGATAATCTCGTAACCGGCTGCTGCCAGTTCCTCCTTATGAGCCTGCAGAGAGCAGGCCTCGGCAGTGCATCCGCTGGTGTTAGCCTTCGGATAACTGTAGAGTACTATCTTGCGACCACGATAGTCGCTTGCCTTGATCTCACGTCCGTCCTGGTCAATGCCAAGAATCTCTGGTATTCTATCTCCTACATTCATAATTTTATATTCTATATTTATTTATATATGTCTTATTGAAATGCAAAGATAATAAAAATAATGCGAACCGATGTGATTCTTATGATTTTTAACACTATTGATGACAGAACTAACGGTTATCGGTGGAAGGAAAACGTAAAAGGCAAAAGCAATCAGGGTTTGAATGCTTTTGCCTTTTTGCGACATGTTATATTACTTCTTGAATCCGAAAATCTTGTTGAAGATTTTCTTTACCACGTTTTCTTTCTTCTGTGGATTTACCACTGGCTCATACTTGCGTGAACCCTGCTTGTCGCCCTTTTTCTGAGCTGAGGCTGGTTTCTGCTGAGGAGCTGCCCCCAGTTTCTGTGGAGCTGCATTCTGCTTCTGCTGGTTGTTTGGATTCTGCTTCTTCTGAGCTACGCCTCTGCCACGACCGTTGCTTCCTGGGCGTACATTGTTTTCTGTACCAGGGCGCTGCTGAGGGTTTGCATTCTCAGCATTGTTACCGTTGTTGCCATTGTTACCATTGCGGCGTTTGTTGTTGTTGCGACGCTTGTTGTTTGGATTGTCGTTGCTTCTTGTCTGTTCGCCTTCCTGGTTTTGTGGATATGGCTTGTTCTGCTGAGGCTTCTTGTTGCCCTGCTTCTGCTGTCCGTTCTGAGCGTCCTTCTTCTGCTGTCCGTTCTGACCGTTCTGCTGAGCCTCACCGTTCTGTCCCTTTCCTTCCTTAGGAGCTTTCTCCTGTCGGTTGTTAGGGTTGTTTGGCTTATGCTTATGAGCAGTCTGCTCGCGGTCTTTCTGGCGTCTGTTTTTAGCTTTGGTCTTTTCGCCGTTCTCATTTCCGCCACGTCCATTGCCCTTGCGTCCGTTTCCGCCCTTGCCTCCACGTCCGCCTTTCTTGCTAGGCTTGTTCAGCTTGATATATTCAGGCCCCTCGCCGCATCCCTCAGGAAGCGGCATCTTCTCTACCACCTTCTCCAGGAACTTCTCAATCTGCTGGAACCAGAACATGTCCTCTTCGTTGACGAAGGTGATGGCTCTACCGTCGCGGTTGGCACGGGCTGTACGACCGATGCGGTGAACGTAATCTTCGGTATCGTGAGGCACGTCATAATTGATAACCATCTCGATGTCGTCGATGTCGATACCACGAGCCACGATGTCGGTAGCCACGAGCACGTCATACTGACCGCTCTTGAACTTGAACATCACATCATCACGCTCAGCCTGCTCCAGGTCTGAGTGCATGGCGCCGCAGTTGATACCGGTCTGCTGGAGGGCAGCAGCCAGCTGCTTCACCTTCATCTTGCTGCCGCTGAATATGATGACACGCTTCATGTCGCCAGCCTTGAAGATATCCTTGATGATGGTCATCTTCTGGGTTTCGTAACATACGTAAGCCTCCTGCTTGATTTTCTCTGCAGGCTTGCTCACTGCGAGCTTGATCTCTACCGGATCCTTGAGCAGTGACTTTGCCAATTCCTCAATCTTCTCTGGCATGGTAGCCGAGAACATGATGGTCTGGCAAGTCTTAGGCAGCTTGGCAGCGATGGTATTGATATCTTCTGAGAAACCCATGTCGAGCATGCGGTCGGCCTCGTCGAGGATGAAGAAGCTTACCTTGCTGAGGTCTACGTTGCCCAGCGAGATGTGGGTGATGAGACGTCCTGGTGTAGCGATGACTACATCGGCACCCATGCGGAGACTCTTCAGCTCCTGATCGTAGCGGTTGCCGTCGTTTCCACCATATACAGCCACGCTGCTCACGTCCTGCAGATAATAGCCGAAGCCCTGCATCGCCTGGTCAATCTGCTGTGCGAGCTCACGGGTAGGCGACATGATGACGCAGTTGATGGCATCCTTAGGATAGCCACCATCATCCAGCTTGCTCAATACCGGCAGCAGATAGGCTGCTGTCTTTCCGGTTCCGGTCTGGGCTACGCCGAGCACATCATGACCTTCCAATATCTCTGGTATACATTTTTCCTGTACTGGGGTGCATGTGTCGAATCGCATATCGTATAATGCGTCGAGCACGTTGTCGTTTAAATCTAATTCGTCGAAATACATTTTCTTTCTTTTTTCAATGTTTATTATCTCGGTGCCTTGCGGTAGCAGAAGTATGCCACGAAGGCGTAAATGATGTTAGGCAACCATGCCGCCAGCATCGGCGGGAAGTTTGCCTGGATGGCGAAGGTGGCGCAGACGGTCTGCAGCATGATATAGCCGAAGCTCAAAGCCAGACCCAGTCCCAGAGCCTTACCCATGCCGCCCTTGCGCTTGCGTGAGGAGAGCGACACGCCGATGATGGTGAGGATGAATGAGGCGAAGGAGGAGGCGATGCGCTTATGATACTCCACCTTGTACTGTACCACATTGCCCGAACCGCGGTTGATCTGCTTGGAGATGTAATCCTTCAGCTCCGGACTGGTAAAGGTTTCCTGCTGTCCCTTGGAGTAGACCAGGTCGGTTGGCTCCATGGTGATGAGCGTATCTTTATTCATTCCGCTCGTAATCTTCTCTTTCATGCCATGCAGTCGGCGTACCTTCCAGTTGGTTAATTTCCAGTGGTATTTGGAGTCGCTGATGGTATCATACTGTATTTCTGATGCCGTCAGGTGGCTCACCAGTTTCTTTTCCTGGAACTTGTCTAGACAGAATCCGTAGCCCCTCTTCAAGTTGTTGTCGTAATGCTGGATGTAGGCTATCACGCCTCGGTCCACCTGCAGCTGCACGTTTTCGGCAGAGGTATTCTTCTTCTTGTTCTTGTACATCGTCTCAAAGTTCTGTCGGATGACCGTGCCGTGCGGAATCACATAGGCAGAGAGCGTGTAGGAGAGTGCCGAGAGGAACATGCAGGTAATCATGTACGGGCGAAGCAGGCGCTTGAACGATACTCCCGATGCCAGCATGGCGATGATCTCGGAATTGCCTGCCAGCTTGGAGGTGAACATGATGACCGCTACGAACACGAACAGCGCACTGAAGAGGTTGGCGAAGTATGGCACGAAGTTGGCATAGTAATCGAAGATGATAGCTCGTGCCGGTGCATGATACTCGGTAAACTTCGACAGGTTGTCGTTGAAGTCGAACACGATGGCAATGGTGATGATGAGCGCTATCGAGAAGAAGTAGTAGCCTACGAACTTCTTGATGATATACCAGTCCAATCGTTTGATGTATCTCAGTGGGTTGAGATACTTGAGCACCTTGAGGAATCGCAGTTTATGCCCAATCCATCGCATGACCTTTCCCATCCAGCTCAGTTTTCTGCCCAGCCATCTGAGGGCAGCGGTGAGCCATCCGAATCTTCGAGCCATGGTTCTGCCGAACTTTAATCTTCTGCGATGTTTTCTGATGTATTTAAAATCTTTCATAAATCAGTATTTTCCGGGAGCAGGAGCCGTCGGGGGCTCCATGCTCCTGAGACTTCTTACTCCTAACTTCAGTAATTTAAATTCTTCTGCCGAGCTGGTCGATGACAGATCGCTTCCACTGTACGAAGTCGCCCTGCTCTATATGCTGGCGTGCATCGGTAACGAGTCGCAGATAGAACGAGAGGTTGTGGATGCTGGCTATTTGCATCGCCAGGAGTTCCTGTGCCTTGAAGAGGTGGTGCAGGTATGCCTTGCTGGTAATCTGGTCGATTTCGCATCCGTCCGGATCCACTGGGCTGAAGTCCATCTCCCATTTTTTGTTGCGCATGTTCATGGTGCCGTTGTAGGTGAAGAGCATCGCGTTTCTTCCGTTGCGGGTTGGCATCACGCAGTCGAACATGTCTACGCCTCGCTCGATGGCTTCCAGGATGTTCTGAGGGGTACCCACGCCCATCAGGTAACGTGGCTTGTCCTTTGGCAGGATTTCGTTCACCACTTCTATCATCTCATACATCACCTCGGTAGGTTCGCCTACAGCCAGACCTCCGATGGCGTTGCCGTCTGCTCCCTTGTCTGCGATAAACTTGGCTGCCTCGCGGCGGAGCTCCGGGAAGGTGCAGCCCTGTACGATAGGGAAGAGGCTCTGATGGTAGCCGTAGAGCGGTTCGGTCTCGTTGAAGCGCTTCAGGCAGCGGTCCAGCCAGCGCTGGGTCAGTTCAAGACTCTTCTTGGCATACTGGAAGTCGCTCTGTCCCGGAGGGCATTCGTCGAAAGCCATCATGATGTCGGCACCGATGATGCGCTCCGTATCCATCACGTTTTCCGGTGTGAAGAAGTGCTTGCTTCCGTCGATGTGTGAGCGGAATTCGCAACCTTCCTCCTTCAGCTTGCGGATGCCCGTGAGCGAGAATACCTGGAAGCCGCCGCTGTCGGTGAGGATAGGGCGGTCCCAGCCGTTAAACTTGTGCAGTCCGCCTGCAGCCTTGATTACTTCAAGTCCCGGACGCAGATAGAGGTGATAGGTATTGCCCAGGATGATCTGAGCCTTCACCTGCTTTTTGAGTTCCTCGAAGTGTACACCTTTCACGCTGCCCACCGTTCCTACTGGCATGAAGATAGGAGTCTTGATCTGTCCGTGGTCGGTGGTGATGATGCCGGTGCGTGCATCGCTAGCCTTATCTGTTACTTGTAATTCAAATTTCATTTTTAATTCTTTTTGTCATTTTCTGGAATGGTGAAGTCGATAGGGTGCTTTACCTTTTCATCGGTGAGGGCAAATTCCCATACGTCGGCCACGTCTTCTACATAGTGGAAGGATACGCCCTTAAGATATTTTGCCGGAATCTCTTCGATGTCCTTGCGGTTGTCCTTGCAGATTACGATGTCGGTGATGCCGGCGCGCTTGGCTGCAAGTATCTTCTCCTTGATGCCGCCTACTGGCAGAACCTTTCCGCGCAGGGTGATTTCGCCCGTCATGGCTGTGTTCTTGCGAACCTTGCGCTGGGTGATGGCCGAGGCGATGCTGGTGGCGATGGTAATACCTGCCGACGGACCGTCTTTCGGAGTGGCTCCTTCCGGTACGTGGATGTGGAGATTCCAGTTCTCGAAGATGCGGTAGTCTGCGCCCAGCAGGTCGATGTGCGACTTGATGTATTCCAGGGCGATGACTGCCGACTCCTTCATCACGTCGCCCAGATTGCCGGTAAGGGTCAGCTTGCCTGCCTTGCCACGGCTCAATGAGGTCTCGATGAAGAGAATCTCGCCGCCCACAGAGGTCCACGCCAGTCCGGTTACCACTCCGGCATAGTCGTTGCCCTGATAGATGTCGCGGTTGAATGGGGGATTGCCCAGGAGTTCCTTCACCTCGTCCATGCCGATGGTAGGATGCTCCAGCTTGCCGTCACATGCCATCTTGTATGCCACCTTTCTCAGGCACTTGTTGATCTGCTTCTTCAGCTGTCTTACTCCGCTTTCGCGTGTATAGTGCTCGATGATGCATTCCAGGGCAGCCTTGTTGAAGCTGATTTTCTCCTCCTGCTTGTCAAGACCGTTGTTCTCCAGTTCCGTAGGTACCAGGTGGCGCTTGGCTATTTCTATCTTTTCCTCGGTAATGTATCCGCCCACTTCTATCAGCTCCATACGGTCGAGCAATGGGCGTGGAATGCTTCCCAGGTCATTGGCTGTTGCGATGAAGAGAACCTTCGAGAGGTCGTAGTCGGCATCCAGATAGTTGTCGTGGAAGGCGTTGTTCTGTTCCGGGTCCAGCACTTCGAGCAGAGCCGATGCCGGGTCGCCCTGGAAGTTGTTCTTGCCCACCTTGTCTATCTCGTCGAGGATGAAGACAGGGTTGCTGCTGCCAGCCTTCTGGATGTTCTTGATGATGCGTCCTGGCATGGCTCCGATATAGGTGCGGCGATGACCGCGTATTTCTGCCTCGTCGTGCAGACCGCCCAATGACATGCGCACGTATTTGCGCTTCATGGCGTCGGCGATGCTCTTGCCGAGACTGGTCTTTCCAACTCCCGGAGGACCGTAGAGGCAGAGTATCGGACTCTTCTGTCCGCCGTTCAGTGCTCTTACAGCCAGGTATTCCAGGATGCGCTCCTTCACCTTTTCCATGCCGTAGTGGTCACGGTTCAGTATTCTCTTGGCGCGCGACAGACTCAGGTCGTCCTCGGTATATTCATTCCACGGCAGGTCTACCATGGTCTGCAGGAAGCTTATCTGTATGGAGTAGTCTGGACTTTGCGGATGGATGGTGTCCAGCTTGGCAAGTTCCTTCTTGAATATCTTCTGAGTGGCCTCGTTCCAGTTCTTTCCTTTGGCTTTCTCTATGATTTCCTTTCTCTCCGGTCTTCCGTCTCCATCTCCCAGTTCCTTTCTGATGTTTCTTATCTGCTGTTTCAGGAAGTATTCCTTCTGTTCCTCGTCCAGGTCATAGCGGGTCTTCATGCTGATTTCGTTCTGCAGGTGGAGCAGTTTCGATTCCTTGTGCAAAGCCCTGAGGGCTTCCAGCAGACGGTCGTTCAGTGTGTCCTGTTCCAGCATCTTCATCTTGTCTTCGATGCTGAAAGGGATGGCGCTGCAGATGAAGTTTCCCTGGATGGTGCTATGCGACATCTCGTTGATGGCATAAGCCAGGTCGGTAGGGATATTATCGTTGGCGTTGATATAGCTGATGGTTTCCTTCAGGAGTGTCTGGTGGATGGTTGGGAAATCGGTATCGTTTTCCGCTGGCCATATTTCCGGCAGACTGGTTACGCTGGCGCTATAGTATGGAGTGGTTTTCTCGATTTTCTCCAGGTGACATCTGCTCAGGCACTGGATGATGATGGTCTGGTTGCCCGAACCGTCAGGCATGTTGATTACCTTTACGAGTTTGGCGAAGACACCGGTATCATAAAGGTCGGCTTCCTTTGGATGGTCTTCATCCTTGTTCTTCTGGCAGAAGACGCAGAAGATGGTATTTGGCTTGTTAGCCAGTTTTTCTGCCAGATTCTTGCTGGCAGCTCTCCCCACGACGATAGGGATGAGCACAGTAGGAAAGGCAACGAGCTCTCTGGTGCAGAGCATCGGATAGATTCCTGCCGGATTTTCTGTGAGCAATGAGCTTGGATCGCCCTCGAAATCGGCAAACATTTGTATCTGAGTTTCGTTTCTTTTCATTTCTTTTATCGAATTCTTATTTTTAAGGTGCAAAGTTACTCATTTTTTTGCGAATTCGTGTAGAAGTATAGATTATTTAATAAATAAAAGCCGATTTATCTCCGTTATGAGTGACAAAAGACAGTCTTTTTCCCGATATTTTACAATATATGGCACTGTTGCACGTTATTATCTCTGAAATGGATAGTTTTGGAAAATAAAAAATAACGAGAGAAGATTTATGGCTGGATTTACATTTAAACAGTTTGAAATACAGCAGGATCGCTGTGCGATGAAGGTGGGCACCGACGGGGTGCTGCTGGGTGCATGGGCTGAGGGTGGACAACGTATACTCGACATTGGGTCGGGTACGGGACTTATCTCGCTCATGATGGCGCAGCGTTTCCCTGAGGCTCAGGTTTGGGGAATAGATATTGATCCGGATGCCTGCATGCAGGCTAGGGAGAATGTGGCAGCCAGTCCTTTTGCCGACCGGGTAGGGATAGCGTGCTGCGCCTTGCAGGATCTTTCTGAAGAACATCTGTTGAGGGGACAGGATGAAAGGATGGAAATGGGGAATGGCAAGGTGATGAAGGAGGATGAGAAAATGATGGAAAAGTCGGAAGCGGCTAGGGCTGACGGAATACTTTTCGATGCGATAGTAAGCAATCCGCCTTTCTTTGTGAATGGGTTGAAAAATCCTGACAGTAAGCGCGCGATGGCTCGGCATTCTGACAGTCTGCCGTTTCCGGTTCTGATGAAGGGTGTCAGGCGATGGCTTTCCGATGAGGGCGTGTTCTCTGCGATAGTGCCAGCCGATGTGCTGGAGTCTTTTGTTTCAGAAGCCTATTGCTCAGGACTTTCAATTGTCCGACAGTGTGGTGTGAAGACGGTGGAGCTCAAGCAGCCCAAGCGCTATCTTGTTGCCTTCTCCAAGCGTCGTGCGGGCATGATGGATAAGTGCACGGAAATCATGACGGATTCTGAAGGAAACCGCTCTGAATGGTATGCGAAAATTACGGAAGAATTTTATCTGGAATAGTGGTTGCTTAGTAGTGATTCATTATTAGTGAGTAGTGATTATTTAGTAGTGATTAGTGGGTAATTGCACAGGGATGATGTCAACCCGCAGGCAAATTAATCACTACTCACTACTCTTTAATCACAATATCAAAGGTTCAGTTTCCTTTGCACCATTTTGCTGATGGCTTCCACCTTCTTGCTCTGTCGTTGGATGTCCTTTTGGATATCGTCGCGCACGGCATTCAGGTCGTTGAAGAACTCGGCAATGCCATTCTGTATCATGTTTGGCTTGCGTACGCTCTTGTCAGCAAACGGGTTAACTACCATCTTGATGCCTTTTTCTTCAAGATGAACATCTATTTCGGCTCCCGTCATAACCGGATCGCCGTCATAGTGTATCACGCCAGGCTGGCTTCTCGTGATATGCAACTTCTTACAACGGAACGATTTGATTTTCGAGTTTTTGTCGAGTGTCTTGTTGAACATGTCGAAACTGACCTGCGGAGCCTCAATCACATCGAACGGCTCCATGATGACAACGTCTATCAGTCCGTCGCTCATCGAAGCCTGTGGGGCAATATAGGCATTGTTGCCATATTGCGATGCGTTGGCACAGGAAATCAGGAACGCCTTGTATTGCTTGGTTCCCGTCTCGTCTTCCAGCGTATACGTCTCCGGCTCATACTTCAGTCCTTCTCTCAGTATGTTTTCAGCATAGCTGATAGGTCCCCGTTTTCCACTCTCTGCAAACTTCATGCTGACGAAGGCGTCGAAGCCCATGCCGCAGGTGCAGAAGAATGGATGACCGTTGATGACGCCATAGTCGAGGTCGTGAATCTTGCATGCGTTGATTACCTCGATGCTCTTCTTCAGGTTCATCGGCAGGAGAAGATGGCGTGCCAGTCCGTTGCCCGAACCGCAAGGCAGAATGCCAAGGGCCGTGTCCGAATGAACCAGCGAACGGGCTACTTCGTTGACGGTCCCATCACCGCCTACTGCCACTACGATGTCAGCGTGATTGTTCTTAGCCTCTGTAGCCAGTTCCGATGCATGTCCTGCTCTTTCAGTCAATTTTATCTCGTACTCAAAAAGCTCTTTGTCCAAAGTTGAATCTATCAGATTCGGAATGCCAGCCTTGCTGGCTGTTCCCGAAATGGGATTCATGATGAATATTATCTTTTTCTTCATTTTTGTGTCAAGAGTTTAGTGATTTTGTACTGCAAAAGTAATAAAAATACCTAAAATGGCAAGATTTATCATTAAAAAAAACGCTAAAAATAAACTTTCTTAGGAAAATAGCGGATTTATTAGTCTTTTTTTGTATCTTTGCACCCTGAAATGTAGAAAAATAAAAAATCGAAAATAAAGTACACCTATTAATAATGGGACAATTACAAGAAAGATACAAGAATTATCGTGAACCACAGAAGTATATGGCTGCCGGTGTGTATCCATATTTCCGTGAAATCACAAGTAAGCAGATGACCGAGGTTACCGATATTGACGGTCACAAGATTTTGATGTTCGGTTCTAATGCTTATCAGGGTTTAACCAACGATCAGCGCGTTATCGATGCAGCTAAGGCTGCGCTCGACAAGTACGGTTCTGGCTGTGCAGGAAGCCGCTTCCTCAATGGTACCCTCGATTTACATGTGCAGCTCGAGAAAGAGCTCGCTGAGTTTATGGGTAAGGATGAGACATTGTGCTTCTCTACTGGTTTCTCTGTGAACCAGGGTGTGTTGGCATGTGTGGTAGGTCGTAACGACTATATCATCTGTGATGATCGCGACCACGCTTCCATCGTAGACGGTCGCCGTCTCTCTTTCGCTACCCAGCTTCACTACAAGCACAACGATATGGAAGATCTGGAGCGTGTGCTCTCTAAGCTTCCTGAGGATGCTATCAAGCTCATCGTTGTGGATGGCGTGTTCTCTATGGAGGGCGATTTGGCTAACTTGCCTGAGATCGTAAAGCTCAAGCATAAGTACAACTGCTCTATCATGGTAGACGAGGCTCATGGCCTTGGCGTATTCGGCAAGCAGGGACGTGGCGTTTGCGACCACTTCGGTCTGACCGATGAGGTAGACCTCATCATGGGTACCTTCTCAAAGAGCTTGGCATCTATCGGCGGTTTCATCGCATCAGACAAGGATACCATCAACTTCCTCCGTCACAACTGCCGTACCTACATCTTCAGTGCATCCAATACTCCAGCAGCTACAGCAGCAGCGCTTGAGGCACTCCACATCATTCAGAATGAGCCAGAGCGTTTCGAGAATCTCTGGGATGTTACCCACTATGCATTGAAGCGTTTCCGTGAGGAAGGTTTCGAGATTGGTGAGACAGAGAGTCCTATCATTCCTCTTTACGTACGCGATGCAGAGAAGACCTTCGTGGTTACCAAGATGGCGTATGATGCAGGTGTGTTCATCAACCCTGTTATCCCTCCAGCATGTGCTCCTCAGGATACATTGGTACGTTTTGCCCTCATGGCTACTCACACAAGAGACCAGGTTGAGCAGGCTGTCCAGATTTTGAAGAAGATTTTCGTAGAAGAGGGAATCATCAAGTAGTATGTATTGAGCAATCATATATATTATATATAATAAGGTATATAGGGCGATTTCGGTATGAAGTTGCCCTATATTCGTATATAAAGGCAGGCGAACAGAGGGAAAAGAATCTTTTTTAGAAAAAAGTTATTCAAAAATTTGGTGAAACAAAAAAAATGTTGTACCTTTGCAGCCGCAAATCAGAAATGATACTTGCCCTAAATGATAAGAGGTTATCATAGAGAAAAAGACGGGGTGTAGCGCAGCCCGGTAGCGCTCCTGTTTTGGGAACAGGTGGTCGCAGGTTCGAATCCTGTCGCCCCGACATTTCTCTCAGATAGTCCTTGGGTAGGTTTAGAAGCGGGGTGTAGCGCAGCCCGGTAGCGCTCCTGTTTTGGGAACAGGTGGTCGCAGGTTCGAATCCTGTCGCCCCGACTTCAAATCATTGCTTCTGGTTATCGCTTCTATTGTTAGCGGGGTGTAGCGCAGCCCGGTAGCGCTCCTGTTTTGGGAACAGGTGGTCGCAGGTTCGAATCCTGTCGCCCCGACTTCGAGAAAGCTAAGAAGAGTCAAATCTTCTTAGCTTTCTTGGCATATATAGGTTTTGGTTTAATAGTTTTAGAGTTATGATTATTACGATTGCGCGCCAATGTGGATGTGGCGCTGTTCATGTGGGCAAGTTGCTGGCTGAACATTATGGCATCCCTTTCTATACCCGTAAGACTTTGATGGATATGGCACGGGAGCATGGGGTGCTTGATGAGATGGAGTCGTTCTTTGATGAGCGTCCGGTAGACGAGCTGCTCTTTGCCATGTCTTCCCTGGGTGAGCCTCAGAAGGCGCTCACCGAAAAGCCGATTCAGGTATTGACGGATATGATTGGGCAGGAGAACTGCATCATCATCGGTCGTTGCGGCAATTATATCTTCCGCGACCGCAAGGATCTCGTTTCGGTGTTCCTGAAGGGCAATCTTGAGAAGCGCATTGCGAATATCCGCCATGAGGAAGGTCTGGGAAGACTGGAGGCTGAGGAGTTCGTGGAGCATGCGGATGACTGCCGCATCGCCTATCATAAGTATTATACCGGGCTTACCTGGGGCAATGCCGATGACTATGACATCTGCCTCGATACCGTGCGCCTGGGGGCAGAAAAGACTGCCAGCATCATTGAACAGTATATAGGGTTGTTGTAAGAGAGAGGTTTGCTTTTGGGCTTCCTGCTGGCCTTTCCTGGGGAGGGAATCCGATGGAATCGGATTCAACGGTGGCTCAGGGGGGCATGGGTAATCATAAAGCTCAAAGCTCAAAGCTCAAAGCTCAAAGCTCAAAGCTCAAAGCTCAAAGCTCAAAGTTCAAGGTTCAAAGCTCAAAGTTCAAGGTTCAAAGTTCAAGGTTCAAAGTTCAAGGTTCAAAGTAAAAAGTAATTCAGGATGAAGTTTTTAATTCAATTTTTGATAATCATAGCGTTCTCTTTTGCGGGAGAACTGCTCCATTTCCTGCTGCCGTTGCCGATTCCTGCCAGTATCTATGGCATTATCTTGCTTTTCGGGGCACTGGAGCTGAAATGGATTAAGGTGAAGGATATTCGTGAGACGAGCAGCTTTCTGATTGCCGTCATGCCGGTGATGTTTATCCCTGCTGCCGTGGGGCTCATCGATTCCTGGCAGGCGATAGGCAATTCGTGGCTGCAGTATATCATTGTGACGGTGGTGAGCACCTTCATCGTGATGGGTGTTTCGGGATGGATTACCCAGATGGTAATCCGCAAGAACCGGATGAAGGCGCAGCAGGAGAAGACTGCTGAAAGCCTTGCAAGTGTAGAAGTTTCAGAAAACAAGACAGAAAAGGAGGCAAAGAAATGATGATGAGTTCTATTTCGCTTTTCCAGGATTCCGTGTTCTTCGGAGTTCTGATTAGTCTGGCATCATACGGTATCGGTATGCTGCTGAAGATGAAGACGGGGTGGTCGCTGATGAATCCCCTTCTCATTGCTATCGTATTGGTAATCTGCGTGTTGCTCCTTACGGGTGTAGACTACAAGACCTATTCTGCCGGTGCCAATATGATCAGCTATCTGCTTACTCCAGCCACCATCTGTCTGGCTGTTCCTCTGTATCAGCAGGTAGAATTGCTCAAGAAGAACTATCGGGCTGTGGTGGCAGGCATCGTGTCGGGTGTCCTTGCCAGTTTGTGCTCCGTATTGCTGCTTGCCCTGCTTTTCCATTTCGACCATGCCTCTTACGTCACCTTCCTGCCTAAGAGCATCACTACGGCGATAGGTATCGGCGTGTCTGAGGAGTTGGGCGGCCATGTGGCTGTGTCAGTGGTAGTTATCATCGTTACGGGTGTGCTGGGCAATATCTTTGCCGAGAAGTTCCTGAAGCTGTTGCGCATCCAGGAACCGATAGCCAAGGGTATCGCCATCGGCTGTTCTGCCCATGCCCTGGGTACTGCCAAGGCGATGGAGATGGGTACCATCGAGGGTGCCATGAGCAGTCTGAGCATCGTGGTCTGCGGTGTGATGACGGTTGTGGGTGCCTCTATCTTTGCCCTGTTCATGTAGAATCAGATGCAATAATATTTCCCTTTTTCCGTTTTTATAGATATGAAACGGAAAAAGGGATTTTTGTATATAATGGGTGTGGGGATGGCGATGAGCGCCTTGCTTGCCAGTTGTGCCGACGATGAGAGTTTCTCAACGTCGAGGGGAGATGTGCTGTCGTTTTCGGTAGATACGCTGAAGATGGACACCACCTTCTCGAATGTGCCTACTCCTACCCGAAGCTTCTGGGTTTACAACCGTACGGGCAAGGGGCTGCGCTGCCAGTCGGTGCGTCTGGAAAATGGTAACCAGAAGGGCTACCGGGTGAATGTTGACGGATCTTATCTGGGCAGCGAAGCGGGATTCCAGACGCAGAATGTGGAGATCAGGAAGGGTGACAGCATACGCGTGTTTGTAGAGCTGACTACGGCGATGCAGAACAGCGAAGAGCCGCAGCTGGTGAGCGATAACCTGGTGTTTGCGCTGGAAAGCGGCGTGGAGCAGAAGGTGAATCTGAGGGCGTTTTCATGGGATGCGATGAAACTCAATTCGCTTGAGGTGAAGGAAGACAAGCTTCTGGAGAGCACGTTGCCGGTTGTGGTTTATGGTGGCATCAGGGTTGATTCGGCGGCTACGCTGACCATAGCTCCGGGCACCCAACTCTATTTCCACGAGAATGCGGGCTTGCAGGTGTTCGGTTCGCTGAAGGTTGAGGGCGAGAAGGACAGGGAAGTGGTGATGCGGGGCGACCGACTGGACCACATGTTCGATTATCTGCCTTATGACCGCACGCCGGGACAATGGCAGGGCATCAGACTGATGTCTTCGGCTCATGACTGTAGGATTTCGTTTGCTGATATTCATAGTGCCTACAATGCCGTGATGATAGAACCGGGTGATGCTACGAAGCAGAAACTTCTCATCGAGAATGCTACGGTTCATAACAGTCAGGGCTACGGAGTGAGGGTTGATTCTGCCAAGGTGCAGATTTATAACTCGCAGATAACCAACTGCCTGAAACATCCGCTCTATGTAGAGGGTGGTGATGTTGAGGTAAATGGCTGCACCATTGCCCAGTTCTATCCGTTTGATGGTCGTCGCGAGTCGGCCATCGGTTTTGCCTCTCCGTTGCCTCGTTTCGAGGTGAGAAATTCGCTCGTAACGGGTTATCATGATGATGAGGTGGTTTGGGAGGCTCCGAAAGAGGAGGATGCCTTCAATTTCCTCTTCGACCATTGCGTGTTGCGCACGGAGAAGATGCAGGGGGACGACAGTCTGAAGTTTACCAATGTCATTTATGAGGATGTGAAGGATACCACGATGTATGGCGAGAAGCATTTCGTGCTGTTCGATACCGATAATCTGAAGTATGATTTCCGTCTCCGCAAGGAGTCGGCAGCGATAGGAAAGGCTGATGCAGCTACCTCATTGCCTGTAGACAGGAATGGATTGAGAAGAAAGGAGACGCCTGATGCCGGCTGCTATGAGTCGGAGTATGATGATGGGGAGGAGGAGTAGATGAAGTTTAGGATATTGGTTGGCAGTCTGCTTGTCTGGGGAAGTTTGCCGGGTTGGGCAGTGCCGGGTATTGGAGCTTTGGCCCTTTCTGGGGGTAGGAGCTTTTGTGCCTTCAGCCCGTCCTTGAACCGATCGGAAACGGCAGCGGAAAGCGCTTCCTTTCAAGAGAAGAAGGGTGATAGGAAGGCGGATGCCGAGCAGTTGGCGAGGGCATTGGATTACTTCGCTTCCGAGAAGTTTCATGAGTGCCTGGTGTTGCTCCAGCCGCTCAACAGGCGTTACAAGTTGAATCCCCGCTACCGGGCTTATCTGGCGGTGTGCCTGTATTATGAGTGGGAGTATGCCGAAGCCATCCGGCTCTTTGATGAGGTGCTTCCGCAGTTGCAGGGTTTGGCTCCCCATGAGCTTTCGCTCTATTACTGGATGGATGCGGAGAGTTATTTTGCGCTCCAGCAATATGACCGTGCCTTGCCGCTCTACGGGAAGATGCTGCCTATTTGTTGGGATAATGAGAAGCCTGATGCCTATTATCGCCTGGGCTTCTGCCATCTCTTCGCAGCAGAAAGTCCGGGGGCTTCTTCTTCAGAAAAGGTTTCGGGTTCATCGGAAAGTTCGGGGTCTTCAGAAAAGGCTTCGGGTTCATCGGAAAGTTCGGGTTCTTCGGCAGAAGAAAGGAAGAAGGCGAAGGAATGTTTCGAGCTTTCCCTGGAAGGGTATTTGAAGTATAGGAACACTCCCAATGAAAAGGCAAGAATCGCCCAGATTCGCCACATGTTAGGAGGTTTGAAATAAGACAAATCGCCCCGATTCGCCACACGCCCTGAACCAACGGCCGGTGACCGTTGGCTCAGGGCGCATGGGGCAATAACCTTTATTCCTTCATGTTCGCATCCACGAAAGAGAAGGGGAGGAGGTCCTTGATGCTGTGGAAGCAGAAGATGCCATTCTCGCCATAGAGCAGGATGCGGACGGGCTTCTGATAGCGGTCCTCCATCTCCAATATCACCTGGCGGCAGGCACCGCAGGGCGAAATAGGCGACTTGAGGAAACCGTTCTCATTGCGGGCAGCTATCGCCAGGGTGGTAATCGCCAGTTCAGGATAATAGCTCTGCGCACCAAAGATAGCACTGCGCTCGGCACATAGTCCCGATGGGAATGCCGCATTCTCCTGATTGGCACCTATCACCATCTTGCCGTCTGCAAGAAGACAGGCTGCACCTACGTAGAAATGACTGTAGTTGGCATAGGCATGATTCGTAGCGTCCATCGCCTTCTTCACCAACTCCTGCTCTGTTTCGCCCAACTCCGAGAGCTCAGCTATCTGGTATTGGATCTTTAATTCTTTCTCTTTCATAAGTTTCTCTTTTATAGGTTTTTATTCCGATTCTCTTTCTACAAAAAGCAGAATCTGCTCATCTGCTTCATGCAGAAATCGATGATCTGCTTCGTGCAGAATCCGCTCGTCTGCTTCATGCAAAATCCGATGAACTGCAAAAAGCAGAAACCGCTCATCTGCTTCATGCAAAATCCGATGAACTGCAAAAAGCAGAAACCGCTCATACTACTTCGTATAGAAATCGATGATCTGCTTCAATGCATCCTGGCAAACGGAGCAGAACTCTGGAGTCTCGTTGATGCGCATGCGGCAGTCCTGAACGCCACGGTATACGCCCTTAGGACTGTATCCGGCACCCTCGAAGACGCCCACCTTGGTCTTTGCCACCTTCTCGTTCTTTGACAATGGAGTAGGAACCTTGGTGCCCTTCTTGATCATGTTCTCCCATTTTCCGTGGAAGTCGGCAAGGGTGGTGATGTTCTTCTCCCATGGCTCCACATCGTGTGGATACATCGGAATCTGCTCTGACTCGTAGGCATACTCATCGGCAAGACCGGCAAATGAATGTCCGAACTCGTGTACCACTACCGGCTTGAACCACTGCTGGTGGCAGGTGGTGAGGTTGTAGGAGTTGAGGATGCCGCCGCCACCGTATTTGTCTGAATTCACGAGGACGATGATGTGCTCGTATGGTGTACCAGCCAGCCAGTTGTGCAGGTCCTTCAGATGCAGGGTGGTCAGGTACCGGTCGCTGTAGAAGGTGTCGAAATGGGAGCTGAGTGCCGTCTTGTGCCAGATGCCCTTGGATGGGATGCTAGGTCCGCTTTCCTGGGATGGCGACTTCACGGCAACGATGTTGAAGCGGTCTCTCATGCTCTTGAACGGCTCATGGGCGAAGATGGCCTCCGTAGCCTCCTTGGCATCCTTCAGGAAGACAGGCATTTCTGCCTCGGTATAGCCCTCAGCCACGTAGGCGATGTGGATACACTTGGTGGTATCGGCAGCCTGCTGCAGGGTTTCGTAAGGAGTAGGCTGGTTGCCCATCTGATGGATGAGGATGTCCGTCGGAGCCACCTGATGGGTGAGCGATGTCATCACCTCGCGTCGGTTGTTGCGCAGGTCTACGGTGATGTCTACCGTATCCTTTGGCATCGGCACGAGGAATACGTTTTCGAAGCTCTGGGTGTTCTTCTCTGATTCCGGGTAGGAGAGCCATTCCTGGAAGAGGGTAGAGAAGGAGTTGCGGTAGATGACCTTGCCCGTGCGATGGTCGCGGACGGTAATCTGTCCGTTGCCCTCTACAGGCAGTTCTGCCAGTCGCTGATGCTTGCCATACCATCGTGGCATCACGTTCAGCTGGTCTACGGCAATCATCTGTGTCTTCTTGTTGCCGGCAAAGGTATAGTCTACTCGCAGCGTCTTGTCTACGAAATAATCGTCAAAGTTCTGCGCCAGTATTGTGCTGGGCGCCAGCAGCATCGCCATGGTGGCGAGGGATAATATCATTTTCTTCATTGTCTTTTCATTTGAAATTCACATTCACATTCACATTTCGTTCACATTTCCGGCAGGTGCCATGAAATCACCGAATCACCAAGTGACCGAATCACCAATTATTAATTATCAATTATTAATTATCTCACTCTCAGCCTGTCGCCTATTCTGAGCTTGTAGTCGGCAGGGAGATGGTTCTTCTTGTAGAGATACTTCATGCGCATGCCATACTTCTGCGAGATGGTGTACATGCTTTCTCCCGGCTGAACCACGTGAGGACGTCGCTTGTACTGCTTAGGCGCCTTCTTGCGCTTCTTCTTCAGATAGACGATGTCGCCCTTCTTCAGCACGTCGTGCTTGTCGCGCTCGTTGTATCTGGCCAGTTTTCTCCAGCTGATGCCCACTTCCTTGCCCAGTGCCTTGAAGGTATCTCCCTCGCGGGCATAGAGATAGTAGTTGTCGTTGAACAGGTGGATAGGGTGGAGCAGCCCCTGACCGTTGATAGGCTGGTCGGTGCCGCTGTGGCTTGCCATGAAGCGGTCGTAGCGCTTTGCCTTGTCGTAGTCGAAGAGCTTGTAGAGCTCGATAATCTGTATCAGCTTGTTGGCATACTGCGGATTGGTGGCATAGCCGCAGGCCTTCAGTCCTCTTGCCCAACCCTTGTAGTCGGTCAGCGAGAGCTGGAACAGTCGGGAATAGCGTGGCTGTCTTGCAAGAAACTTGCTATGGTCTTCATAGCTGTCTCTTGCGTCACGGTATACTCTGAAGCATTCGCCCCGGGCATCGTCGTCATGATACTGTGTAGGACCGGTCCAGTCGTGGCATTTGATGCCGAAGTGGTTGTTGCCCTGCCTCACGAGGTCGCTCCTTCCGGCAGCACTCTCAAAGAGTCCCTGTGCTAGGGTGATGCTGGCAGGTATGCGGTAACGTAGCATCTGTTCGATGGCCAGGTCCTTATACTGGTTGATGTATGTCTGGTAGGTCTGATTCCATTTCATCTGTGCTCCCGAAGAGAGTGCGCAGGTTGATAGCAAAAAGGCCAGAAAATATGTTTTTATTCGATTCATAGTGCAAAAATAATAAAAAAAGCAATAAAACCATCATTTATTTAAGTATTTTCACTATCTTTGCATAAGAATTATATTAATTGGCTGCCTTCGGCAATTCGGGGAACTGTTCTTTCGTAGCTCCCGGCAGCAAAAATGAAGAGAAAATGCTTAATTTCAAGAAGAAAATACTGATCATCTTTGCAGTGGGTTCCAACGAGAATCAGAAGAATCATGTGGCTATGGCCAAACGTCAGCTGGAGAATGCCTTTGAAGACATCAGGTTCAGCCCTGACATGTGGACCAAACCCATCGGCATGCCTCATTCCAAACCGTTTCTCAATACGGTTGGGGCGACGTATGTCCATGTGGTTGAGGACCGTGTGCTGCAGGCGTTCCGGGATGTGGAGCGGAGATGTGGGCGCACCGTTGCCCGCAGCAGGCGTGGGGAGATTCTGATAGATGTAGACCTGCTCTTCTATGAGGATCACTTCTGCCATGAAGAGGACTGGGACCGCGACTATATCCGGCAACTGGTCAGGGAACTCAAGTCGTATCTCTCGGAAGAAGAGTGGAAGATGCTGGCGGAGAAAATCAAGGAATAAAAAAAGAATCCGAATCTCGTGCTTTTGGGAATCAGAGCACGGGATTCGGATTTTCTTTTGTGAGATGTATTTCTACTACCTTGCCTTCCTGCAGGGATTTCTTTACATTGATGATGCGCTGGTTGCTGCTGCCCCGGAAGAAGAGGTCGGTATCGCGCTTGTCCTTCTGGTAAGGACCGTCTACCAGTACGTCTATCAGCTTCAGGAGTTCAAGCTGAGCCGGATTCTTCACCAGGTTCTCGAAGAGAAAGCCCGTGAAGCACCAGATGGTCTTGTCGCTCTGCTGGCGGATGGCTCGTGCCAGTTCGGCAAAACCCTCTGCCTGAAACATCGGGTCGCCGCCCGAGAAGGTGACGTTGGCGAAGGGATCGTCCATGATTTCCTTCATCAGCTCCTCGGTAGACGTCATCGTGCCATGGTTGATGTCCCATGACTGGGGATTATGACACTCCGGACAGTGGTTCGGGCAGCCGGCACAATATATGGATGTGCGGAAGCCCGGACCATCTACCATCGTATCATGTACTACGCTCAATACGCTGATCATAGCTTACTTTGAACCTCCAATATGGGTAACACGGTCGTGGAGCTCAGCCAGCTTGCCACTGTTCCAGCGGTCGGTGGTACCTACCAGGTAGCCGGTGATGCGCTGCAGCTTGTCGATGTGGTGGCTGCCGCACTTTGGACAAACCTCCAGGTTGGCATCGGCATTCTCGTAGCCGCAGTCGAGACAGCGGTTGCGGTTGTGGTTCACGGAACCGTAGCCCATGTTGTACTTGTCCATCATGTCTACCACGCTGGCGATGACTGCCGGGTTGTGGGTAGCGTCGCCGTCAATCTCTACATAGAAGATGTGGCCGCCACGGGTCAGGTCGTGGTAAGGAGCCTCGATCTTTGCCTTCTGCAGCGCTGTACACTTGTAGTATACAGGCACGTGGTTGGAGTTGGTATAGTAGTCGCGGTCTGTAATGCCTGGGATGACGCCAAACTCCTTGCGGTCCTTCTTGGTAAACTTGCCGCTCAAGCCCTCGGCTGGGGTAGCCAGCACGGAGTAGTTGTGGTGATATTTCTCGCTGAATTCGTTGGCACGGTCGCGCATGTAGGTCACGATTTTCAGACCCAGCTCCTGAGCTTCCTCGCTCTCGCCGTGGTGCTTGCCGATGAGCGCCTTGAGGCACTCTGCCAGTCCGATGAATCCGATGCCCAGAGTTCCGTGGTTGATGACGCTTTCGATGGTGTCAGTAGGCTCCAGCTTTTCAGCGCCCACCCAGAGATATTTCATCAGCAGTGGGAACTGCTTTGCCATGGCAGTCTTCTGGAACTGGAATCGCTCGTCCAGCTGCTTGGCAGTGATATCCAGCAGGTTGTCGAGCTTGGCAAAGAACATGTCGATGCGCTGCTGCTTGTTCTCGATGCCCATGCATTCGATGGCGAGCTTCACGATGTTGATGGTAGAGAAGCTCAGGTTGCCTCGTGCGATGCTGGTCTTCTCGCCCCAGCGGTCTTCGAATACGCGGGTGCGGCATCCCATGGTTGCTATCTCCCACTTGTAGCGCTCAGGGTCGTCAGCTCTCCACTTCTCGTTCTGGTTGAATGTGGCATCCAGGTTCAGGAAGTTAGGGAAGAAACGGCGTGCTGTCACCTTGCATGCAAGCTGGTAGAGGTCGTAGTTTCTGTCCTCAGGCAGATAGTTGACGCCTCTCTTCTTCTTCCATATCTGGATAGGGAAGATGGCAGTCTCGCCGTTGCCCACGCCATCGTAGGTGCTGAGCAGGATTTCGCGCATGATGCAGCGCCCCTCGGCACTGGTATCCGTACCATAGTTGATGCTTGAGAATACCACCTGGTTACCGCCACGTGAGTGGATGGTGTTCATGTTGTGGATGAAAGCCTCCATAGCCTGATGCACGCGGTTCACGGTCTTGTTGATGGCGTGCTGCTCCAGGCGTGCCTTGCCCTGCAGTCCTTCCAGCGGCTTCTCCTCGTAGTCGTCGATAGGAGCGTCGTAGAGGTCCTTCAGGTCTTCGCCTGTCAGCTTCTCCAGGTTCTTCACCTCTTCCTGATACGACATGCGTACGTATGGAGCCAGGTAGAAGTCGAAGGCAGGGATAGCCTGTCCGCCGTGCATTTCGTTCTGGCATGTTTCCAGCGAGATGCAGGCCAGTACGGCTGCTGTCTCTATGCGCTTGGCAGGACGGCTGGAACCGTGGCCTGCCGTGAATCCGTGGTGCAGGATGATGTCCAGCGGATGCTGCACGCAGGTGAGGCTCTTGGTTGGATAGTAATCCTTGTCGTGGATGTGGAGATAGTTGTGCGTAACGGCGTCGCGCGACTCTTCTGAGAGCAGGTAGTCGTCAACGAAAGGCTTGGTGGTCTCCGATGCGAACTTCATCATCATTCCGGCAGGAGTGTCAGCGTTCATGTTGGCATTCTCGCGGGTGATGTCGTTGTTCTTGGCATTGACGATGCTCATGAACACGTCGCGTGTCTTCGCCTTGCGGGCGATGTTGCGCTGGTTGCGGTATGCGATATACTTCTGGGCAACATCCTTGCGGGCACTCTTCATGAGTTCCAGCTCGATGGCGTCCTGGATGGCCTCCACGCTCATCTGGCTCTTGCCACGATAAGAGATGTGGTCGGTAATCTGCTCGATGAGGGCGATATCTTCACCCTTATCGGTATGCAACATGGCTTTACGGATTGCAGCCATTATCTTTTGTTCGTTGAATCCAACGATGCGTCCGTCGCGCTTTACTACTGTTTGAATCATTATACTATTACTTTTACGATTAATGATTAAATTGCTTAATACTAAGTTCTTATGTCACGAATAGATTACAGTGTAACCATTTTCGACATTGCAAAGGTACAAATAATTCCTGAAAACGGCAAGCTTTTGGACAACTTTTTTATAGTTAAAAAACATTAAGTCGCTGAAAATCAGGGAAATAACAAAACGTTTTGGAAAACCTTTACAAAATTTTGTTTCCCAAAACGTTTAAGTGGTTATATATCAGGCCGTTGTGGCGCTGTGCTTTCTGTGGGTGCTTTTTTCTTGTTTCTTGTGCTTTTTCTGCCGGGGCAGACTATTCCTCCTTCTGCCCCCTTTTGTAGTCGAGGGCAGCACCGATGGCGGTACAGAACTCCGAGTATTTCGGTATTCTGAATCTCACGCCGTAGAGCTTTTCCATGGCTGGGAATACCTCGCGGCACTGGGGCAGGAGGGTGAGATTGCCTATCATCACGAAGTCCTTGATGCCCGATTCCAGGGACGAGAGGATGGTGGCAGAACCGATGCTCTGCAATACCATGCCGATGAGTCCCATGGCGATGTCCTCGCGCGATGCATTCGCCTTGGCATTGCTGAAGAGCGAAGCCGTGGCGGTCATCGGAAGACCCGGCAGAGGCTTGGCGCTGATGTCGCCTATCAGGAGGTTGATCTTCGAGATGTCACCGTCCTTGGCCAGGTTCACTATCTGCTTGATGTCGTCGGTCTTCAGCATGATGCGGCTCAGACCCGCCAGGGTGCCGCCTCCGATGCCGATACCTCCGATGTGCTTGATGTCGTTGCCGTCGCATTTCACGAGCGATGTGCCCGTGCCCATGCTCACCACGATCATGCGGTCGAGCTTGCTCTCGTATCGGGCTCCCAGTCCGTCGGCAACGAATTCCTCACTCTTCGATGTGGGCAGACCGTAGATGCGCTCTTCGATGTAGGCTGCTCCCACACCGGTCAGCATCACGTGTTCCACCTCGTCGAGGGTAATCCTGTTGTCGTGCAGGTATTTTCCGAAGGCTCCGTAGAGCGATGTGATGGGGTCGGTAGCCTTGATGCGGATAGGGCTGATTACCATGCCGCTGGCGTCGATACCTACTATCTTGGTCGTAGAAATGCCTACGTCTATTCCGATTACTATCTTCTTCATCTCAATATTTTTCTGTATTTTGTTTTTGCGGGTGCAAAGTTACGCCAAAAAAAAGACACTGCAAAATAAAACCTCATTTATTTTGCAGTGTCCTCTTATTTATTGTAGTTTCTCCTTACAGGACTCCCATGCGGCAGAAGAATACCAGCATGGAGTAGCCTATCAGGATGCAGATGACACCGATGGTGGCTCCTGCCTTCACCATGTCCGTCTGCTGGATGAGTCCGGTAGAGTAGGCGATGGCGTTTGGAGGGGTTGAGATAGGCAGCGACATGGCACAGCTGGCTGCTACTGCCACACCGATGAGGATGGTGGATGTACCGCCGATTTCGGCAAGCTTGTCGCCCATGCCCGCACATACCACGCTCAGGATAGGAATCAGGAGGGCTGCGGTGGCGGTGTTGGAGATGAAGTTACTCAGCGCAAAGCATACCAGACCGGAGATGACCATGATGACCAGCGGGTTGAACTCGCCAAACGGAATACTCTTCACGGCTACCTCGGCCAGTCCGGTACCGTTCATCGCAAGACCCAGGGCGAAACCTCCTGCCACCATCCAGATAACCGACCAGTCGATGTCCTTCAGGTCGTTGGCGGTGATGACGCCCGTGAAGGCGAACACGGCGATAGGCAGCATCGCCACGGTATTGGCGTTGACGCCCAGCTGCTTACCGAATACCCAGAGGATGATGGTGAGGATGAAGGTGGCAGCCACTACGGCTGTGCGCCAGTTGCTGTGCGCATGGCTCTCTATCTTGATTTCGATGGTTTTCTGTGAGAATGGGAACATCTTGAGCAGGATGAACCATGCCACGATGAGCATCAGGATGACCATCGGCGCCATGATCATCATCCAGTCGCCGAATCCGATGCCCATGTTCAGACCCTGAGGGTCGTTGAGCACCTTGTAGGCGAAGGCGTTAGGAGGGGTTCCGATAGGTGTACCCATACCGCCCAGGTTGGCTCCGATAGGAATGGCCATGGTGAGCGCCACGCGGCCCTTTCCGCCCGGAGGCAAAGCCTTGAACACAGGGGTGAGGAAGGTGAGCATCATGGCTGCGGTGGCGGTGTTGGAGATGAACATCGAGAAGATGCCGGTGATGAGCATGAAGCCCAGCAGCACGTGCTCCGAGCGCTTGCCGAACGGGGCTATCAGCACTTTTGCCATCTTGGCATCCAGTCCGCTCTTCGTGGCTGCTATCGCCAGCACGAATCCGCCCAGGAAGAGGATGATGGTTGGGTCGGCAAAGCATGCCATCACACCCTGATAGTCGAGCAGCTGTCCCATCTCGGCCTCAGAACCCTGCATGATCTTGAATGCCGAGTCGCTGGCAAAGAAGAGCAGCACGAAGATGATTACCACACTCGTGGCCCAGGCCGGAATAGCTTCGGTGAGCCACAGCATCACTGCCATCACGAAGATGGCGATGATGCGCTGTTGAACTACTGTAAGTCCCTCGATGCCGAAGCTGTCGATGGGCAAGTTCCAAACAATGACCGTGACGAGTGCCGTCAGTAGGAAGAGCAGTGCCTTCTTGCGATTAAAATCGCCGGTCAGTACCTTTTTTACCGTTTCTTGCATTTCTCTATGTTATTGTGTTATTTGTTAGTTTTGCTTTCAAATTGATAGTTTTTCCTTTTCCGGAATCCCAATACATTATTATATATATAAAGGGGCTTTCAGATTATTGGAGCGCCACCTTGGGGCGGCACTCCAACACATTGCAAAAATACATATATTTTTTGAAAAAACCATGTTTTATCGGGAAAAACGATGGAAAAAGCACTTTTTTTATGCAAAAACTAAAAATAATCGGGATTTTTTGAACAACATTGGAATATTTTTGCTATATTTGCGGTGCGTTTCGAGATAACAGCTATCGCGGGCGCCTATCGCATTGGGATGATTGCCCCTGGAAGGGAGCGAGGACTACAGGCGGTAGAGAGAATACTACAACTTGGATAAAACGTAAAAACGTATAGAATTTAAGATCATGAATCAGACAGTATTGTTCACTATCATCGTGCTGGTGATTGTCTTCGCAGTCACAGTATCTTCCTACTACCATAAACGACATATGGAGTACAAGATGAGCGATATAGAAAAGGCGGTTAGAAAGTCATTTCCTAAGGGTGTGGATTCCATCACCAAGCAGGAGCTTGTGACTGGCATCAAGAAGCATTTCCATTGCTCAGCCAAGGAGGCGCACTACATCATCGGTGTGGCTCGTCGCAAGAAGCTGGTGGATATCGCCGCTGAGTTCGTGACATTATTATAGAATTAGTTATTAGGTTGACTGGTCTTACTGACCTGTCATATTTTGGGTTTCGCACACGGCGGTGTGCGACAGCAAATTATTAGAGTCAGACGTCTTTCCAGCGCAGGGATGCGCCGGGGGGATTTTCTGTTGTTAGTAAAAGCACTTTTTTTAAGTGCGTCATGAATTCAATTTGCGCAGGGATGCGCTGTTGGTTGTTATTTTTAACGCCATTCTTTGGTGTTAGTTTTTAAGATTAGTGTTTGTTTTTTTCTTGCGCAGTGATGCGCAGGAAACTGTTTTTTGGTAGATTAGTTTAATTTAGGCAGGAAGAAAGGTGCAAGGATACAAAAAGGGTGTACATGACCAAGGTATACTGTAAAAGGTATGCCTCGGGCATGACGCCCTACTTTTTTTAGGATTCTCCCCTGTTAGATTCTTCCTCTTTTAGAGTTTTTTCTCTTTTAGAGTTTTTCTCTGTTAGATTCTTCCTCTTTTAGGGGAGCTGTTTAGAGACCTACGTCTCCGCTATCGGTGCCACCGCCTTCGGTGTTTCCGCCACCGCCTTCGGTATTTCCGCCACCGCCCTCGGTGTTTCCGCCACCGCCTTCGGTATTTCCGCCACCGCCCTCGGTATTGCTTCCGGTTCCGTCAGAACCGCCACCGCCAGGGTTGTCGTCGCCCGAAGGCTTGTCGGTAGAGGTAACCTGCTTCACCACCTTACCGTTTCGGTCGTAGCAGGTGATGCTGACGGAAGTCTCCTCCAGTTGCTTCTTGATTTCGGTGTTAGGCACGAAGATGATGTAGCGGCGGGTGATGAGGTTGGTGCTCACCTTGTTCACATCCTCCACGGCAGTAGAGTTGAGACCGAAACGGAGGCTACCCAGTCCTGGCACAGCCACGCTATGGCCCTCGGTGGCCCAGGCAGCTATCACGTCGCCGATGGCAGTCCATCCGGCATTGATCACCGCCTTAGGCAGACCGCTTCGGATGGCAGCTTCCTCGATTACCTTACTTGCGTTCAGCTGGCTGTAGAGGTCAGCCTGCATGACGAACGCCCACTTCTGCTTTCCTTTTTCGAACGCCACGTTGCGCTCGATAGCTTTTACTTTAATTCCCATAATCTAAATAGTTTTTTAAATGGTTAAACAATCAGTCTACATGCAGCTGGTAACGCCGAGGGTAGTGCCGATGGCGGTGAGTACTGCGATGAGCATCTGCAAGATAGTTTTCCAAACTTCCTTTTTCATTTTCTTTTTTCCTTTCTTTTTTAGTGGTTCAACATTTAGAAAGAGATAGGGCAGGTGTGCACCCCTGTCGTTTTCCCCCTCCGTTTTTTAGTGGTTAATTTCCCATTTGCCGTTCTTGATGAATGACAGTGCAGCTTTTCTTCTAACACAGTGCAAAGATACAAAAAAAATCGCCCGAATGCAATAGTTGTCCTGAATCACGTGCATCCTTGTCCCGAATCATGTGCATTCCTCCCTCGTTTCCCATTCTCTTCCGCCTAATTTAACATTATATGGCATGTTTTGCCTTTCCAACTGCGTCCCGATGCAGTCGGCGCTGCGTCGCCACGTATCGTCCGTTGCGTCGTGACGTGGCTGGCGCTGCGTCGCCACGCAGTTTTGGGGGCATCGGGCGCACAGTTACTTCCTCTATGTGGGTTAGCTGGTTGATAGGAGGAAAGGCAAAAATGTGAATGTGAATGTGAATTTGAAATGTTTTTCAATGTTACCTGAAGGAGAAGCGTATAATCGTGTTTAAGTAATAGTAGCCATTATAATAGGTTAATATTATATATATAATAAGGTACGCGCGCGAGGCCTGAATTTCATTCACAATATCCTATAAAAGGGATGGATGGAACAACCCGATACATTGACTTACATTTCAAATTCACATTCACATTCACATTTTGTTCCGACTGCTATATGGAAAAATGATATTTAAATCTGAAAAAAAATAACTTTTTTCTTGTTAGTTTGAGAAAAAAGTGTTACTTTTGTACCTACTATGAGAAATAACTTTCATAGTGACTTTTTAAAATAAGGGCTAATGACCTATAACAATAATAACATCACATCTTTTGTGGTTTTCAAGTATGATTTCTGCAAAACACGAAATCTTTCAAAAGTAGAGGGAACTCTGCCTTTGGAGTTTTCCGGTATACCATCTTCTGAACATTATCTGGAATGTCAGAATGGTTTTGAGAGAGTAATGGACAGTTTGCTGGAAAGCAAGAAAATGACTTTGGTGGAATCAAAGAAGAATGCTGATGCCATCATCCACGACAATCGAATATTGGGATTTCGAGAGGGAGTGGCTGTGCTGGACGTATGTGCAGACAAGAAGGAATTCTATTGGAGTAACTTTACTGAGAATGAAATTCACAACCAGCCTTTCTGCAAGGTGATTATTGATAATCGCCCCAACAAAGGTTTCCTTTTTGTGGAAGAATCTACAATCTTCGGGGGCAAAAAAGGACAGGACAAGGTGGTGGCTCTTCTGCGGGATAATATCAACAGGGTGGCGAATCAATATGGCTGGAATATGGTTATTTCAGCCAAGTTGCCACCTGGTGATTTCTTTGATGCCGTGGCTGAAAGAATCAAGGCAGGCTATAAGCCAAAGGCTGTGGTGTTTTCATTTCCTCGCCATCAGACTCTTAGCGATGCGCCATATTCCTTTGTCAGGCAATTCCAGATGCAGCATTCCTTCATGGAGTGCATCAATGCTCGTAAGTTTCATGCCAGATATGAAGCTGATCCTGGTGAGCAGTTGCGCTTGGACAAGGCAAACAGAGACATTGCCATGTTGGTGAACCTGTGCAGTAAAGAAGATTACGGCATCAAGGTACATTATTGGAAAGGTCCGTGTACCTCTTCCCGTTCGCTGAAACGGACCAAGGTGAAAATATCTGATGCAGAGATTTCTGCCCTGGTCATAGGAGAGGCTGTTTGTTGTGATTGTCATGGGAATTCTCAGTTTGCCTTGATCAATTCTCTTGATATTATTCTTGATGATTTAAAGGGTTACGACGATGAAGTTATTTAATATGAAGACCAGGAAGATGGTAGATAAGTCTTTCTCGCAGTATCTGGTTTATCAGGCTTTCCAAGCCGTCACCCATGATATTTTCAATGACAAGACTTGGTTTCCTACGTCCAGATGTTCATGCGAGGATGTTTTTTATGAGGTATTCTGCATCGTAGACAAAATGATGTTTTCGCATACCGATACGGAGAGCCGCCTTGCCTTTGTGGAAGGAATAGGGCAATATGAGAAAAACTATGTTGACGAGGATGAGTATGCTACAGCTCAGGACGAGCGGCAGAGAATCGTATTTGTCATCCTGTATATGGCAGCTATGATACTTCAGATGATGCCTTTGGAGTCGAAATTGTCTCAATTTTCGGTAATGATTATGGCGCAATGGAGAGGTTACGTAGCTTATGAGTTTTCTAACCGATGCCTGGAATCGCTGGAGAAGAACCGGGATGTGGTTGAACAGATGGCAGCCAAAATCGGTTATTATGGCGAGGATGGTTTCTTCGTTTCATCTCAGATTAATGAACTGATGCGCCAGAACAATGATGAAGAATATCTGCACGGATTCGAGCCTGAACAGAAGAGGACATTGGAATTGGAAGTGACAGACGATGAGCTTCAGGAAAACGGCGGGCAGGAAAAAACGGAAGAAGAAAATAAGGAGAAGGAATGGCTCAAATTGAGCAAGGAAGAAAGAGTAAAGCGAGCCTTGCAGAAGATGATAGACGAGAAGGCTATTCCTTTGAAGAAAGACTATGCCCTGATTATGGTGGCGCTCTCCAGTATCGATGATTTTGCAGGCAAATTTGATAATGGCGCATCTTTCTGCAAGTATCTTACGGAGCAGCTGGGCTTGCCTTCCGACCTGACCAATGCCGGTGCCATCTCCAAGCGTTTCTCCAAGATGCGTGGCGAATTTCCCAACTGGTTGTTTGATGACGTAAGTGATCCTAACGCCCGGCAGAAACTCATCAATATCGCTAACCGTTTTGTTGCCATCTATCGTAAGGGGCAGTAGAAAGCGGGGAAATGATTGCTTCTTGTGAGTGTTGGCAAGTTTTAGATGGAATGTTAAAAACGTAAAATAGTGCAAGTTTTAGGCATATTCTACGTTTAACTGAACTTTCTCATATGGGGAAGTTAAGTGAAGTTAGGGAAGTTAGAAGGAAGTTAAGGGACAAATGTCCTACGTTTTACGCTAGAAGACTATTGTCCCTTAACTTCCCGAACGACCGTAGGGAGTGATAACTTCTTTAACTTCAATCAATTCCCTCACTTGCGAAACTTGAATACGTTTAACATTAGAATAGGTTTAATAGACAAATTAGGATATGAAGTATTTTGTAAAAAAATCAGTCTTACTACTGTTGGTAGTCTTGGCTTTTTGTGCGTGTGACAACAGCAATGAAAATGGTGAAGTTATTCAGCCAAAGCCACAGTCATCGAAAACTGTCGTCAATTATACTGGCGAAGTAGAGTTTGTGGTGGATGCGCCACAAATTCGTGAGGATATAGAGCAGGATTTGAAGGCAAACCCTCCTTTTGGAGGAAGCAAGAAATATCAGTTTGTCATAAAAAAACACTCGATGCTTCCTGCTTTATATATGCTATATGCGGTGAATCCTGAGGACGATAAGTCTGCTGACGGATATATACTGGACATCGCTGGTAAAGTGGAGTATAAGGACAATTATAGATTGTTCCCTGCCGCATCTGCAAATGCTTGGTATAAGATGGATATTGTGCCTGTCGACACAAAGGATGGCAAGCCTGTTGCAACATACGATGTGTTTATGCATCAAAATATTCCTAATTCTTTGCTTCATAGCAAGATGTATTTCTGCGAAGACCTTACGGAGAAATATCGCCAGAAGTTCCCTAATGAAGACATTCATGCCGTGGTTCGCCGTTTGGTTCTTTCTTATGTCAGTGGGGGTGATATTATAAATGAATAGGAACATATCTGAACAGAAGATTTTTTTCTAAAAATCACGCTAAAATCTGCCGAATAGCTTTAAATGAGCTATTTATGAGTTTTTCACCTCAATAGAGGTAATGATTTGGCAATAGTTCTAACTTCTGTGTTATACATAAGTTTGCTTGTCAAACAACTCTTTTCGCAAAGGTACAACAATTAAGTGGATTAACGAAAATCATATCTATTTTTTAGATTTTATTTTCAGTTGATGTTCGCTTTACCCCAATCCAACCATTGTAAGTTCTTTATGCGTAATTATTTGGTTCCAAAATGTTAAAAAATGAGCTATAAGATACATTTAAGCACCAATTGTTTCTTATTTATGAAACATAATACCTATCTTTGCAGCAAATTGAGAATGTATGGCACAAAATATCTTCCGACTTGTCTTGACTGACGAGGCACAAGACTTTATTGAGAGTTTACCCGAAGCGGTATCTTACAAGATTTACTACAACATCAAGCGTGTTGTAGGTGGAGAACGTAACAAAGAACTTTTCAAGAAGTTGGAAAATTCGGAAATATGGGAGTTCCGTACATTATACAACAAAACTGCTTATCGCTTGTTTGCCTTCTGGGATAAGGACGAAGAAACTCTTGTGATTGCCACCCATGGCATCATTAAGAAAACTCAAAAGACACCGAGTAAGGAAATAGCGAAAGCAGAAGCAATAAGAAAAGAATATTTCAAAAATAAATAATTATGGCACAAATGAATCTTACCCCATTGGACGATGTGCTCGACAAGCACTTTGGGAAAGTTGGCACTCCAAAACGTGATGCTTTTGAAAGTGATGTGGATGAAGCTTTGCATGCATACCGTTTGGGAGAAGCCATCAAGAAGGCTCGCATAGAACAGAACTTGACACAAGAACAACTTGGTGAGCGTATAGGTGTGAAAAGAGCGCAGATTTCTCGCTTGGAAAGAGGTTATAGTATAACAATACCTACTATGCGAAGAGTATTCAAAGCTCTTGGTGTGGTAAATGCAACCATTGATTTGGGGATTGCAGGAAAAGTAGCATTATGGTAGATAAAAAGCTATGCATGTGGCTTTAGAGTATTTGAAACTAAAGTCATATGCATTGCTTTCCTGAGAGTGTAAACTAAACTGTGTCAAGCTACAATAAAAGTAGTTTAACACAGTTTTTATATTATGGACAACTTAGAAATTGATTACAAGAAAGCTGCTCAGCAGTTGCGTA